>JAGCRL010000110.1 GCA_017964705.1 Alphaproteobacteria bacterium | reverse complement strand
GTTGGAAAGACGTGTTGCTTTCCGTCGTGCAATGAAGCGTGTTATGCAATCAGCTCTTCGTTTGGGTGCTGAAGGTATTAAGGTTTGTTGTTCCGGTCGTTTGGGCGGTGCAGAAATAGCCAGAACCGAATATTATCGTGAATGCAGAGTTCCTTTGCACACTCTTCGTGCTGATATCGACTATGCTACTTCAACGGCTCACACCACTTATGGTGCTTGTGGCGTTAAGGTTTGGATTTATAAAGGTGAGATTATGGCTCATGATCCAATGGCACAAGATAAGAAATTGGCTGAACAAAAGTCAGAATGAGGTTTTGATATGTTAAGTCCAAAACGTGTAAAGTTCCGCAAGCAGCACAAAGGCCGTATTCATGGTCTTGCTAAAGGCGGTTCTGAATTAAGTTTCGGTTCATACGGATTGAAAGCTCTTTCGCCGGAGCGCGTTACCGCACGCCAAATTGAGGCTGCCCGTCGCGCTATTACCCGTGAAATGAAAAGAGCCGGAAGACTATGGATTAGAATTTTCCCAGATGTTCCTGTGTCAGATAAACCTGCCGAGGTTCGTATGGGTAAAGGTAAAGGTGCTCCTGAATTTTGGGTAGCAAGAGTTAAGCCCGGACGCATAATGTTTGAAATTGCCGATGTTGATGAAGAGTTGGCACGTAAAGCGTTTGCGTTGGGTGCAGCAAAATTGCCCGTAAAGAGCAAATTTGTTAAACGCTTGAATTCTGATCAAGGAGAAGCATAATGGTAAAAATTAAAGATTTGAGAGCTATGAGTGTTGATGAGCTTGAAAATAGACTTGTAGAATGCAAGAAAGAGCAATTAAGTTTGCGCATTCAACAATCTACCGGTCAATTACAAAATACATCTACTATCTCTAAAGTTCGTAAAGAAGTAGCTCAAATCAATACGCTTTTAACAGAGCGTAAGAAGAATAGTTAGGAGAAAAAGAGATGCCTAAAAGAATTCTTCAAGGTGTTGTTGTAAGTGCTAAACAGGATAAAACTGTCGTTGTCAGCGTTGAGCGTCAGGTTATGCATCCTGTTTACAAGAAAATCGTTAAGAGAAGTAAGAAATTTGCTGCTCATGACGAAAACAATCAGTTCAAAGAAGGGGATAGAGTTTCGATTATTGAATCTAAACCTTATTCCAAAACAAAAACTTGGACTGTTATCAGTAATAATGAAAATGCCTAATTAGGAAGGAATGAATTATGATACAGATGCAAACCAACCTAGATGTTGCGGATAATTCTGGAGCGCGTCAGGTGCAGTGCATTAAAGTTCTTGGCGGTTCCAAGAGAATGCATGCTTCAGTCGGTGACATTATTATCGTTTCCGTTAAGGATGCAATGCCTAAAGGGCGTGTAAAGAAGGGCGATGTTCAACGCGCAGTTATCGTTAGAACAGCCAGCGACATCAGACGTAAAGACGGTAGTGTTATCCGTTTTGACAGCAATGCAGCTGTTTTGGTAAACAAAGATGGTGAACCAATCGGTACACGTATCTTTGGACCTGTTACCAGAGAGTTGCGTGCGAAAAAATTTATGAAAATAATTTCTTTAGCGCCGGAGGTTTTGTAATGAGCAAAATGAAAATTAAAAAAGGTGATAAAGTAATCGTTATTGCAGGTGATGACAAAGGTAAAACCGGTGAGGTTTTAAGATCTATGCCTAAAGAAGGTAAGGTTGTTGTGCAAGGTGTTAACCTTGTAAAAAGACACACAAAGCCAAGTCAAACATCTGCAGGTGGTATTGTTACCAAGGAAGCAGCTATTCAAGTTTCTAACGTTGCAATTGTTACAGCTGATGGCAAAGCTTCTAAAGTCGGCTATAAAGTTGTTGACGGTTTAAAGAAGCGTGTGGCTCGGAAAACCGGCGAAGTAATCGATAATTAGGAGATAAATTGATGACTAATTTTGAAAAATTATATAATGATGTCATTAAGAAAGCTCTTGTGGAAAAGTTCGGTTACAAGAACCCGCATGAGATTCCGAAGTTGACAAAGATTGTCTTGAATATGGGTGTCGGTGATGCTATCACAGACAAGAAAAAGTTAAACAATGCAGTCGAAGAAATGGCTATGATTGCCGGACAAAGACCGGTTATTACATCAGCCAGAAAATCTATTGCTACTTTTAAATTAAGAGAAGGTATGCCGATAGGTTGTAAAGTTACTCTTCGTTCTAATAAAATGTATGACTTTTTAGAGCGTTTGGTAAATATGGCTCTTCCTCGAATCAGAGACTTTCACGGTATTTCCGGAAAGAACTTTGATGGAAAAGGAAACTTTGCTTTTGGCATTAAAGAGCAAATTATTTTCCCTGAAATTAACTATGAAAAAGTTGAACAAGTTAGGGGTATGGATATTGTTATCTGTACAACAGCTAAAACAGATGAAGAAGCAAAGTTCTTGCTGACTTCTTTCAACTTACCATATAAGAAATAAGCGGAGATTTTACGATGTCAAAAACAAGTTCAGTATACAGAAACTTGAAAAGAGTGAAGATGGCTGCAAAATATGCAAATGTTCGCTCCAAGTTAAAAGCCATTGCTAATGATAAGAATGCTCCTGAAGAAGAAAGATTTCAGGCTACTTTGAAATTAGCTGCGTTACCACGTAATTCTTCAAAAGTTAGAATTAGAAACCGTTGTAAGATTACGGGACGCTCACGTAGTTATAACAGAAAATTCGGTGTCAGCCGTGTTGAATTGAGAGACATGGCCAGTTTTGGTGAGATACCGGGTTTGGTAAAATCAAGCTGGTAAGGAGATGATATTATGTCTATGACTGATCCTTTGGGCGATATGCTCACACGCATTAGAAACGCACAAAGAGCGAAGAAAAGTGATGTTGTATCACCGGCCTCTCGCTTGCGTGAAAATGTTTTAGAAGTTTTAAAACGCGAAGGCTACATTGCAGGATTTGAAAAAGTCAATGTACGTGCCGGTGTTGATGAACTTCATATTCAATTGAAATATTTTGAAGGTACAAGTGTTATTACCGAAATTTACCGCGTTTCCACACCGGGACGTCGTGTATATTCCAGTGTAAAAGATCTGCCAAGAGTTTATAATGGCTTAGGTATTTCTATTGTTTCTACACCAAAAGGTGTTATGAGCGATAACGAAGCCAGAAAAGCTAATGTCGGCGGTGAAATCTTGTGTCAGGTATTCTAGGAGATAACGGATGTCAAGAGTAGGTAAATATCCGGTCATTATCCCGGAAGGCGTTACAGCCTCTGTTAACGGTAATGTTGTTAACATTAAAGGAAAACTGGGTGAATTAAGTTTTGCTTTTGATGATTCACACGTTAGTGTTGAAGTTAAAGAAGGCAAAGTTGTTGTTACTCCGCATTCTGAGAGCCGCACAGCCAGAACTTTATGGGGTACCACACGTGCTCAAATCAATTCTTTGGTTAAAGGTGTCAGTGTTGGTTACAGCAAAAGTATAGAGTTAATCGGCGTCGGCTATAAAGCTCGTATGGATGGCAAAAACATTGTTATGAGCTTAGGTTTCTCTCATGATGTACCATTTGAAGCACCAAAAGGCATTACATTTGCTTGTGAATCACCTACTGTTTTGAAAATCAGCGGTGTTGATAAGCAATTAGTAGGTCAGGTTGCGGCAGAAATTCGTAAATATAGAAAACCGGAACCATACAAAGGTAAGGGTATCCGTATTGATAACGAATATGTTCGCCGTAAAGAAGGTAAGTAGAAATAGGATGTAAAGCAATGAATACACCAAGAAAATTATATGAAAAAAGAAGAGCGCGTGTTCGCACCGCTTTGAAAGCTGCTGCTAATGGAAAGATGAGATTATCTGTATTTCGCAGCGGTAAGCATATCTATGCTCAGATTATTGATGATGCAAAAGGTGCAACAGTTGCTTCTGCTTCTACTTTGGATAAAGAAGTAAGAGCCAATATTACTAAGTCTTCTAATATTGAAGCTGCTCAGTATGTTGGCAAAGTAGTTGCTGAACGTGCCGTTAAAAATGGCGTCAGCGAAGTTGTGTTTGACCGTGGCGGTTATGTTTATCATGGCCGTGTAAAGGCTTTGGCAGATTCTGCTCGTGAAGCCGGATTGAAATTTTAGGAGGTTATGATGGCACAATCTTTAGAACGCCACAATAAGGCAGAGAAAAAAGAAGAATTGGTTGAGAAACTTGTTTTCGTTAACCGTGTTGCAAAAACCGTTAAAGGCGGACGTACAAT
>JAGCRL010000109.1 GCA_017964705.1 Alphaproteobacteria bacterium | reverse complement strand
TTTTAATTTTATATCTGTATTAAAACTATTCACAGCCGGAACTTTTAAAATTTTTGCCAACCAAACCCGTTGATCCTTGTCTGCGCTTAATTTGTAGCTATGCTCTCCCTGACCTAACTCATCAATTTTCAGGGGATAAGAAAATTCTTTTTGCATTCTTTATTTCCTTGTGCTATAGGGTTAGGTAATACTTTATATATAATTGTAAGGATACAGAAATGTCAATACGCAATGTTGTTTTTTCGACTCTGGCCGGTATAGCTCTGATTTCCGGCTGTTCAACAGACTTTTTTAACCAAACAGAAGGAAATATGCCACCGCAAAAGGATATTATTGCGATAAAACGCGGTATGACACAAGATGAAGTTCGTAATATCTTGGGTTCGCCATCTGTTGTTTCTAGTTTGGACCATAAATCTTGGATTTATACAAATACGACAATGAGAAGATTAGCTTTCTTTAAACCAAAAGAAGTTGAACGCAATGTGGTTGCCGTTGAATTTAATTTGGATGGCAAGGTTGATAAGGTGGTTCAGCTAACTAAAGAAAACGGAAAAGATATCCGTATCTCCGGTGATGAAACGCCTGTTATGAGTAATGAAGAAGGCTTCATGCAAAAGTATTTCGGCGGTGTGGGCCAATATATGCCTATAGAACCGACTAAAACCAATGACGGACTATAATAAGTTTTCTGATTAGAACTATCTAAGCTATATTTTAAGAAGGGAGTTTTAAATTGACAAAAACTCTTAATTGTGGTATGCTATGATTAGTTTTTAAATTGGAGGAAATTCATGACCGATAATGAAGCATTGAATATGATTAAAGATATTAATCAACGGCTAAACGATGAACCGGGAAACATGACCGATGTTGTATTTCAAAATATGGCAGATATTATTACTGAGCGTCCTCATTTAGCAAAAGATGTTTTTTCTGTTTTTGAAAAAATGTATACTTCCGAAAAAACGAATTCTACAACTATGTGGATAGGATATAGGTGGTTAGGCAGAATCGCGAAGGATAATCCGGAATTATCAAAAGATATTTTTGCTACTTATCAAATTGGTCTGAAATCTGCTAAGAATGATTCTTTTTCTTTGAATTATGCTTATATTGATTTGACTAATGATTTGTTTTTTAAACCTGAGCTCAGTAAAGATATTTTGGATACTTTTAAAGTTGGAATTAATTCTGATAAAAATGATGGAGATTCGTTATTTAGCTACTTCCATAATCTTAATAATATTGTTAAAAATTGTCCTGAGTTGGCTCCAGATATTTTGGAATTAAGTAAACTCGGATTAGCAAATAAGAAACATAATGTCAAATCATTGGAAATGGCTTATGAAACTCTGGAAAATATTGTTGAAAAACAACCAAATTTATCTAAAGAAGTTTTCTCAACAGTAAAACAAGGAATGCGCTCATCTGCTAATGACGGCCACTCAAGATATAAAGCATTTTGCGCTATTGGTAAGATCTTATCCAAATGGCCGAAAAAGGTCTTTTCCAGTACAAAATCTAAAGGCAGAGAATAATCTATTTAGAAAAAGGCAGGTTATTTACCTGCCTTTTTTATATCCGTATTTTAGAATATATCCAAACTTTTTCTAACCGTATCAAATTTTTTTAAGACCTCTAATACTGATTTCATATCTTTTAATGCGATTGTATTAGGGCCGTCTGACAGGGCTTTATCCGGATTTTCATGGGTTTCCATAAATACAGCTGCAACACCAACTGCTACCGCTGCTCTGGCTAACACGGGCGCAAACTCTCTTTGTCCGCCAGATGAACCGCCCATTCCTCCAGGTTGTTGAACAGAATGGGTTGCATCCATAATAATCGGACAACCTGTGTCTTGAGCCATTCGTGGTAAACCACGCATATCTGTTACTAGTGTATTGTAGCCGAAACTTGTACCACGTTCGGTTAAGCAAACATTATGATTGCCGCTTTCATCACACTTTATGACCAAATTTTTGGCTTCCCATGGTGCTAAAAATTGACCTTTTTTAATATTGATTACTTTTCCTGTTTTAGCGGCTGCGACAACCAAATCTGTTTGACGACATAAAAATGCCGGTATTTGAAGCATATCCACATGCTTTGCTACCTCTTCACACTGCCAGCTTTCATGTATATCAGTAACGATTGGCAGATTGTTGTATAACTTTTTAATTTCATCAAACGTGCGCATTCCCTCTTCTAACCCAACTCCGCGAGCCCCGTGAATTGAGGTACGATTAGCTTTATCAAATGAAGCTTTGAAAATATATGGAATGTTTAATTCTTTGGTTATTTCAATCATCGCTCCGGCAATATCTATCGCATGTTGGCGACTTTCTATTTGACATGGCCCGCATAATAATCCAAAAGGCAGATTATTTGCAAGTTTAACCCCATTTACATCTACAATTCTTTGTTCCATTAATATTTCCTCATAAAGTTATTTATACGAGATATATTATGTTATTCTGCTTGTCTGTCAACGTGGTTTTGATGTTTATCGACCAGGATTTATAGCATTTTCTCCGGCAATTGTAAATCCGCACCTAATTTTTCATCTAATTCTCTTGTTAAAAAATCTTTTTTAGGATAAAAAGTCATATCTTTTATATAAGGTTTATCATTAATCATATAAAAATCAATCTGCACAAAAGGAAAAGGTTTAGATAATTTTTCAGCCATATTAATCAATTGGTCCCATACCTTGGGTCTTGCAAGTTTATATTTTTCAGAATTTGCAATTCTTTTTATTGATAATATATTCCAATCATTATCTACAAAAAACTTATTTTTTTTCAATTTATTATCATTCACTAAAGCCATTTTTGCTTTTCCGTTGTAGCAGTATATTTTATAGTTATTGATTTGTTTATCTATTTCCGGCATATATTTTTCCGCATAAATAATCGGCTTCATATTTTTATATGCCCAATCATAACTAACATAATAGAAATTATTCCATGGTTGAATCCAATCATCTACGTTCATCCGGATTTTATCTATAGATGCTTCTTTTTTATCTTTAATAACAATAGTTTGCTTTTTTTCTCTGCCCCAATTAACCTTCAAAACAAATTTTTCCGGCAATTCATCTAAATTAATTTCATATATGCTGTTATATGTTTTTAATGTCGGAATATATAAATCTTCTCCCAATTGTTCTTTTATATAGTCTTTTACCGAATATTTATCAGCACAACGTGTCATTAACGGATTATGATAATATTGGTTTAACCATAATATTTTTTCATTAAGTGTTTGGGGATAATTTATATTCGGATAATATCCAATGTTTTTATTAAAAAACTGTGCCATAATTATGCTATTATTATCTTCATTAAAAAAATCATGATTTATATAATGAAACATTTCTTTCTTCGGATAGAAATCCTGTACTTTCATTTTTTCTTTCTTTTTTTTCTTTAAAAACATTTTATATCTCCTTACTTTCCGGCAATTTCAGCATTTTCCCCAATTGCAAATCCCATTTTTTAGCAGCAAACGGTTCAACGCCGCCTCCGGGATAAAAAGTTAATTCTCCAATATATATTTTATTTTTAAGATTATAAAAATCTACCCGAACAAATGGAAAAGGCTGTGCTAATTTATGTGCTATTTCCTCCATCTCTGCAAGGTTCTCCGGTCTTTTAATATTTTTATTTATTTTACATTTAGGCCTACGTATCGGTAAAATATTCCAATCGTTATCTAAAAATGTCTTTTTGATTTTATTTTCTTTAAATCTGTCTTCTATAACCAAAATTGTTTTTGTTTTTCCGTTATAACAGAAAAATTTATAATCAGGAATATCCCCTTCAAGTGCTTCCAAATATTCTTCAATAATTATTTTAGGTTTTATATTCTCATAATCCCACTCAAATGATTGATAAAAATAATTATTCCACGGAACCAACCAACTGTTAATTTGTTCTTTTAATTTATTAAAATCAGTTTTTGTTTTATCTTTTACAATGACAACTTGATCTCCGCCCCAACCGCAATTGCTTTTAATCACAAATTTTTTCGGTAATTCAGCAAAATTTATATCTTCAGCATGTTCATATACCCCTAATGTGGGTATAACGTACTCTTTGCCCAGTACTTGAGATATATAATCTTTAAAAGTAATTTTATCGACAATTTTTCTTTGTAAATTATCGTGATAATACAATTTTAACCATGTCAATTTTTCATTAAAAGTTTGAGGATTATCTAAGTTTGGGAAATAACCTGTTTTTTTATATAATCTATCTTCTAAAACACCTCTCCTTACAGAATAAGGAAGTTTTTCTTTAATTATGTTATTATAAAATCTGTTTTTA
>JAGCRL010000108.1 GCA_017964705.1 Alphaproteobacteria bacterium | reverse complement strand
TTTCTTCCTTAAGTAAAAAATAATCTGATAATTGAGCTTAATATTAAATCTGTTAATAAAGGGCAAAGAATTTGTGTTTTATGATAAAAAAAAGATAAACTAAAAAAAGTTTTGGTAACGGAGAGAAAATATGGCTAAAATTAGTGCAAATGATGTTGACATATCAATAATTGTTTCAATGTATAATGAAGAAAATTGTATAAAATCTTTTTTTGAAGCTATGCAAAAAGTACTTATTAAACTTAAAGAATATAGTTATGAAATAATCTGCATTGATGACGGTTCAACAGATAAAACTTATAAAATTTTGTGCGATTTTGCCAAACAAGATAAACATATTAAAATAGTCAAATTTTCTCGTAATTTTGGTAAAGAATACGGCATAATGGCCGGTTTGAAATTTTGTAAAGGTAAGGCAGCTATTCCGATGGATGTGGATTTGCAAGATCCTCCAGAGTTAATTTTAGATTTTGTGAAAAAGTGGCAAGAAGGTTATAATATGGTTTATGGAATCCGTAAAGATAGAAATTCCGATGGGTTTATAAAAAGATGGACAGCCAAACTTTTTTATAAAATTTATAATTTAATGACACGCTCTCCTATTCCCTATAATGCCGGAGATTATCGGCTATTAGATCGAAAAGTGGTTGATACGATTTTAGCTTTGCCGGAACGTAATATTTTTATGAAAGGGGTGTTCGGTTGGGCCGGTTTTAAATCAATCGGTATTGGCTATACCAGACAAAAAAGAGTTGCCGGTGATAGTAAGTGGAATTATTGGAAATTATGGAACTTTGCTCTAGACGGAATTACCTCATCAACAACTTTTCCGCTTAGAATTTGGAGCTATGTCGGTACAATTTTTTCTGTTACGGGAATGTTGTACGCGTTTTATATTGTTTTAAGAACAATTATACACGGAACAGATGTTCCTGGTTATGCTTCTTTATTGGTCTTTATTTTGGTTTTGGGCGGGATCCAAATGATTATTCTAGGAATTTTAGGTGAATATATCGGTCGGATTTTTGTGGAAGTGAAGAATCGCCCACTTTATATTGTGGAAGAAAAGGTAAATATAGAAAATGACTAAAAAACTGAGCGCTTATTTAAATAAGCAGATGATGATTATTCTGCTGTTTGGTTTTTCAAGCGGATTACCATTAATGTTGGTTTTCGGAACGCTTAGTTTATGGCTTAAAGATTATAATATCGCCTATAGCGCTATCGGTGCTTTTTCTTTGGTGAGATTACCTTATTCTTTTAAATGGATGTGGGCTCCGTTGGTAGAAACAGTACCTGTTCCGTTATTAAAGAGAATAGGTAAAAGGCGTAGCTGGGCATTGGTTGCGCAAATAGGGTTGTTTATAAGTTTAGCAGGCCTTTCATCGCTGACACCTTCTGAAGATAAAAGTATGATGCTAGCTATGGCTGCTGTTACTTTATGTGTCAGCTTTTTTTCGGCCACACAAGATATTGTTTTGGATGCTTTCAGAGTAGAGTTATGTGAAGGCAATACAGAGCAAGAAGTTAAAGGTGCCACAATTTATGTTTTAGGTTATCGTATCGGTCTAGTGGTTTCAGGAGCAGGTGCAATAGGATTAGCCGCATTTTACAGTTGGAATGTTGTTTATTTTATTAATGCGTTATTGATTATTTTGGGAATGATTGCGGTTTTAATGGCTCATGAGCCGGAAGCTGTTTCGACCATAAAACCAAAACAAGAAAAATCTCTTTGGAAATATGCTTTTATAGAACCATTTAAGGAATTTATTAAACATCCTTATTGGTTGGCTGCATTGTGGGTTGTATTCAGTTATAGACTTAGTGATGCTTATTTCGGACCGATGGCGTATCCGTATTATGATGATTTGGGTTTTACTAAAGGAGAAATTGCTTATATCACGAAAATTTACGGAATGGCGGCAACAATTGTCGGCGGAATTTTAGGTGGTGTATTATTAGCGCGAATAGGTTTAATAAAAGGGCTGATATGGCTTTCTTTTGTGCAAGGCATAACGACGGCTTTGTATATTCCGCTTTATTATGTTGGGCATAATATTTGGTTTTTGATGTTTACAATATCGTTGGAAAATCTCTCTTCCGGTATGGCGACAACAGCGATTATTGCTTTTATGTCGGTGCTATGTAATAAAGGTCATACGGCAACACAATATGCGCTTCTTTCTTCTTTAACCGGTGTGGCCAGGGATTTGTTGGCGGCAACTTCCGGTTATGTTTTGGAACAAACTTCTTGGCCTATTTTCTTTACTATCAGTGCGTTATTGACATTACCGGGGGCGGCTTTTTGTTTTTATCTGTATAAAAAACGTCCGGCATATTTAATAAAGTCTTGAGTTTTCTCTAAAAGTGTTCTATACTAGCTTAGTTTTAAATAGAAAAGGCTTTTAATGAACTATAAAAATAACCATCAGACGGATGATGATACTTTTACGGTTTCATTCAGTCCGGTAGCAAAAGAGACGGATGTTGTAGAAAGTGATACAATGCCGCTAGATTTGGCGGTGCAAAATAAATCTTCCGAACGATTGGAACGGTTAAGAGCTTATTATGGTCAGCTTGGAAAAGTTCGTGATGATATGGGCAAAGAGTTGGAAAAAATTCTAGAAGGCTCTATGAAAGAGGGTGAGATAGAAAAAAAACTCTATGACTTTAGCCATTCGCGCCAAGTGATTGCAGAAGAACTTAATCAATTAGATGATTTGGATGGTAGGCGGGAAAAACTCAGTGAGGCGGAAATTCATATCGGTCAAAATTTAACCGGAAGTGATTTTTCTGGGCAAAGCTTAGTGTGTCAGGATTTTTCAGCGGCAAATTTGCAAGATGCTAATTTTAGTCAAGCAAATTTATCCGGAACAGATTTTACCGGAGCGGATTTATCAGGTGCAGATTTTAGCGGAGCAGATTTAAGTTATTCAATCTTTGCTAATGCAAAATTAAAAGGGGTTAATTTTACCGGTGCCAATATGGAAGGCGTTATTTTGCGCGATGCAGATATTGAAGACGCTATTTTAATGGATATTAATATTGATGAATTGGCAATAGAAGAATTACAAGCCTTAGTGGAATATTTGGCAGTTTATTATCCGCATAAATTAAATTTACAGAGAATTAATCTTTCACTTTTAGATTTAACCAGGGTTGATTTGCGATGGGTTAATTTACGCGGGGTTGATTTTACCGGTATTAATATGACCGGGGTGAATATTATGGAACTTGATTTAAGCGAATGTATTATTACCGCAGAACAGATTGCTCAGGCTCTCGGACGTATTCCTTCAGCAGAAGAATTTAAGCAGATGCGAAAACCGAAGAATAAGAAAAAGGCAAAGCCTTTTTATATTGATTTTTCAGATTTGTTTAGTGATGGAAATTTTGAAGGATGGATTGATTTAACAAAAAGCAGTATCAGTACGGATGAGTTAGTCGGTGATTTCTTTAAGATACGAGATATATTGGTGAAAAGGCCAAACGATGCGG
>JAGCRL010000107.1 GCA_017964705.1 Alphaproteobacteria bacterium | reverse complement strand
GTAACCGGCCCCATGCCCTACATACCGAAAGCAACTAAACCAAAGGCAAAAACAGTCGGATAAACCATGTAGGCATCTAAACCTTCTTGAGAGGTAAAGTATGCAATGGTCATTAAACCAACCATTACCAAACCCTTCCAAAAACCAGAGAAGTTACCGGCAATAATACCAGAAATAATGTTTAAGGAAGCACCTGCTTCGCGGCTTGCGTTAACAATTTCTTGAACGTGTTGCGACTTTGAAGAAGTGAAGATTTTGGTAAATTCAGGAATAATTGCGGCAGCAAAAGTACCACAACTGATAATAACCGATAATTTCCACCATAAATTCGGCCCCAGGTCACCAATCATGATATAGGATACGCCAAAGGTCATTAAAATTGAGATAATTGAAGCAACCCAAACTAATGAAGTTAGCGGGGTTTCAAAATTAAATGATTTGGCTTTACCGAAAACGGCTTTGCAACCAATGTTATTTATCCAATATGCAACCAATGATGTTAAAATCATCAGTACACGCATGGTGAAAATCCAAACGATTAAACGAGCTTGGATATCTATACCATTGTACATCTGAACCAAACTACCGTTTGAAGTGTACTGCATACCGGCAGCCAAAACGATAAAGGAAATTAAGGCAACACCTGTTACCCCATATGTTTCAAAACCGTCTGCAGTCGGGCCAACAGAGTCACCGGCGTTATCTCCGGTACAGTCGGCAATAACACCAGGGTTTCTGGCATCATCTTCATCAATGCGGAAAATAATTTTCATCAAATCCGCACCAATATCAGCAATCTTGGTGAAAATACCACCACAAATACGTAATGCGGAAGCACCTAAAGATTCACCAATAGCAAAACCGATAAAGCATGCACCGGCACTGTCTCTATCTACAAACAAGAGAATGATAATCATCATTATCAATTCTACGCAGATTAAGAGAACACCGATAGACATACCTGAACGTAACGGCAAGTTCTGCACATTATACGGATTGGCTTTTAATGATAAAAATGCTGTGCGTGAGTTTGCATAAGTATTAATTCTCATACCAAACCAGGCTACCAAATAAGAACCCAAAATACCCAATACAGACCAACCCAAAACAGTTATTACTTTGGATAAAGGGGTGTTATTTAGATAGAAGAAATAATAGAAAATGCAAACAGCAATGAATGCTTCTAATACAAGTAACAATTTTGCTTGCTGTTTCATGTATGTTTTGCAGGTTTCATAAATCAAATTTGACATTTTTAACATTGATTTATGAGCCGGCATCTTTTTAATTTTTATAAATTCATAAAGCCCAAAAAACAAACCTAAAACACATATAATTAGACCATAGCCTAAAATTTGTGAACCAGTTGTTGTTAAGCCCCAGATATTATATTCAACGTCCAACATCGGAACATTTAAATCTATTTCTGAAGCAAAAGCACCTTTGAGGTTTGTTAGCATAAGCAATAAAGCAGCAAGCGCCGCTTTACGCATTGTTTTTAATGCTGACATATTCTTTTCCTTTATAAAGTTAGAACAAAATATTACATTTAGGCGAACCTGAATGATAATGAACTTACTATATTTAATTTTTTTTAGAATACACCAATTAAATAAAAATAACTCACAGCTTTTAACTATATTTTTCGGTTTTTATTAATTATTACATCAAATTATAGATTGCTAATTAAATTTATATATTCTATGATGTTGAAAAATATTTGAAAGGACTAACTATGGGAAAACTTAAAACTCTTTGCCTTATGGGCGGATTAATGATTATCTTTATGTATGTCGGAAATCTGTTTGGCGGTATCGACGGAATGAAAGTTGCGTTTTGGATTTCTTTGGGTATGAACTTTTTCAGTTACTTCTTTAGTGATAAATTGGTTTTAAAACAATATAAATCTACTCAAGTTAATGAAAAATCTTCTCCTGAGTTGTATCAAATTATTCAAAGATTATCAAGCCAGGCCGGCTTACCAATGCCTAAAATTTATATTATACCGGAAAAAGCGCCAAATGCTTTTGCAACAGGACGTAACCCTTCCCATGCTGCAGTTGCAGCTACCCAAGGATTACTTGATATGCTTTCTTTGGAGGAAATTGAAGGCGTTTTGGCACATGAAATGAGTCATGTTCGTCATTATGATATTTTAATTTCTTCTGTTGCGGCGGTATTTGCCAGCGCAGTTGCCGTTTTGGGACGTTTGGCTCAATCTTCTTCCAGAAGCGGTCGCAAAGGTAATCCGATATCTGTAGTGATTGCGGCTATTTTAATGCCTATTGCCGCAAGTATTGTGCAAATGTCTATTTCTCGTACGCGTGAATATGCTGCAGATGAAGGCGCGGCTCGGTTAACAAGACACCCTGAATGGTTGATGGCGGCTTTATCTAAATTGGATAATTTTGCACGTACTTACAGCATGAATAGTGCAACGGCACAAACTGCTCATATGTTTATTGTTAATCCATTCAGCGGAACTAAGAGCAATTTTTCTAACTTGTTTTCTACTCACCCAAGCACAGCTGATCGTTTGGCAAGATTGCAAGAATTAAAAGATAAAATTGCATAAAATTTAATGTAATAAATTGTATAAAGAAAAGAGGTAGCTTTTTAGCCACCTCTTTTTTTTAACGGAATTGGTCATTATTTTTTTTATATTCACATTGAGCCCAAAGAATGAACCAATAAATCCGAGAAAAGCGCCAATTTGCCACATGCTATTGAATTTTTATTTTTACGACTTATTTCAAATAGGGTTTTAATTTTTTTTGAGGAGTTTGTAATGAAAAAAATATTACTAATGTTTATTGCGGCTGCAGGACTGTGTGCTTTTCAAGTGCAGGCTGAGGATATGAATGCGGCTATGGATAACAATGATGATGAAGTTATGACTATCAGTGAGGCTGTTTTGCTTGCCAATAACTCGCCGGTTATGATTGTCGGTACAATTACGGAAGATTTCGGTAACGGAAAATATATGCTTAAAGATGATAGCGGAGAAACCATTGTTATTATTGAAGAAGATGATTGGGAAGGAATGGCGGCAAAACTGGGAAACACCGTCCATGTTAACGGGACCGTTAATCATACAGACCAGCAAAATGTTGAAATTGATGCTATTTCAGCAATGGTTCAACCATAATATTTTTAAAAAGCCGGTTATATGATAATCGGCTTTCTTATTTTTCCTTAGGGGTAATATTGATGATTACATATTCTGACTTGGTGCCTGTTTTAAATTTTATAGCCCAATCTGAAAGACCGGATGTTACTATGAAATCTGTTTTGTTACGTCTTTCATAGCCATAAATGAGATCATTTTCTTTTAACCACTTGCCTACCTGATTAAATGGATACAATTGCCCACCATGAGTATGACCGGAAAGAACTAAATCAACTTCCGCTTTAGCTTGATTTTTATAGTCTGTCGGTTGGTGATCTGCCACAATTATATATTTACTTTTATCTAGCTTGGCTGTTAATTCAGACATACTTTTACGTCTGCCGCGTATTTCTTTTTCTACTGAAAAATCAAGACGTCCTATAATGTAAAATAAATCATCTATTAATGTGACCTCATCTTGTAAAACTTTTATGCCATTTTTTTCTAATTCTTTAATAAGATCATAGCCACTAAAACCTCGGTATTCCGGACCATAGTAGCCTGAATCATGATTACCGAAAACAAAATAAATACCATATTTGGTTTGCAACGAACCAAGAGCTTTTGAGGCTGATATCATATCTTCCTTACTTGTATCATCATCTACAAAATCTCCGGTAACAACCACTATATCCGGATTTTCTTTTTGCATTGTGACAATATGGTCGGCAAAACCAGTTGAATCGAATGTTGTTCCAATATGAGAATCGGCAAACATTAATACTTTTAAGGAATTTATGTTTTTGGAGGTGGTTAAATAATAATTTTTTTGCCATATATTATGATTTAGATACCAACCATATGACAATGCTCCTACACATAAAATGATTGCCAAAACACCGGCATAATAACTCTTGAATTGTTTGGTTGTTACTTTTTTGATAATATAAAAAATAAAATCGCTTATCAGCCAAGCAAAGGAGAGATAAACAAGACATACTGCCGCGCTGGCTAAATTAAGCAAACCCCATGTCAGACCAAATAAGCCAAACACTATGGTGCCACCTATTAAAGCCTTGCGTTTTTCATCTTCTTTGGTTAGTTTTTTGATACAATAAAATTGGCAAACTCGGGTGCTTATATATACTAACGCAACACAGGTTATGACCATTACCGTGAGGACAATTGCTATCCATATTGTCATTATTTTACCTTTCCATTAATTGTATATTGATATAAGATTGTCCTATATTTGTAAAGTTAAATATTGACAATTAATTATTTTATTAAGAAAACATATATAATTAATGTTTATTTGAAAGGGATAATATGATTGTTCGGCAAATACCTGTTACTGAGGAAATAACCACTAATGCTTATTTTTATATTGATGAACAAACCAAACATGGTTTTTTGATTGATCCGGGCGCAGAAGCGGATACTTTGCTAAAAATTATTGCTGATAATGGTTGGATAATTGAAAAAATATTACTGACACACGGACACTTTGATCACATAGGTGCGGTTGAACAAATACATTCGGCTTTAAATATACCTTATTTTATCCATCAAAACGGGAAAGAATACCTTACGAATGGTATTTATAATTTATCTCCCATGTTTGGAAAAAATATTGAATTACATGAGGCGCAATATCTTAATCATAACGATATTGGTGCTTTAGATGCTTGCCATCAAACTCAGCTGCAGGTTATACATACACCAGGACATACAACAGATAGCGTGCTATATTATGACGAAAAAAATCAGCTTGCTTTTTGTGGTGATACGATTTTTAAGGACAGCTACGGAAGAACAGATTTACCGGGAGGAAATATACAGCAACTTATGCGGAT
>JAGCRL010000019.1 GCA_017964705.1 Alphaproteobacteria bacterium | reverse complement strand
CATGAATATCATTTCTGTTGGTTGTTGATTTAATAATAACATCAGCAGCATTGCCCCTAAAAGCAATCAAAACAAACAATAAACAATATAATATCAGCCTATTAAACATATATTTTCTTTCAAAAAAGAGAATTTTTCTTTTTATCTTGTTCCAGTTTTGCCTTCAAATCCTCAGCGCGCAATTTTATATCTGAGCGTAGCGGTTTTTTAAGAGCTTTAGTCAACATTTTCTGTGCCAGAGCTGTCTCTCCGATAGCATGGTTATATTCAGCAGCAAAATAATCAGCCATAGCATCTTGTCCGAGTTGCGCATAAATTTGCCCCAAATAAAGATAAGAGGCCGGAGAAACATGTTTTCTACTGGTTTGCTCCAACATTGGAATTAGCTTTTCCATATCCGTACGATTGGGTTCGCTAGCAAGAACTGCCTCTGCATAGCTTAATTTAAACAATTCTGATTCCGGTTTAAGGTTTAACGTTTCCTGATAAGCTTGAACAGCTTCTTTAATTCGTCCGGTTTCAAATAGAGCTTGAGCTTTTAATTCCCAAAAATAAGGGTTATTTGGTTCACTGGCAATTAATTCGTCGGTATATTTCAAAGCTTGAGAGATATTTTTTTGCCGCATATAATAAACAGCATGAGCAATTTTAGCTTGAATAGATTGGTCTTCAAGAGGATATCTTTTCAGAATAGCAGGTAAGGGGGCCAAATAGGCAAAAAGTTTGGTTTGAATACGTCTGAAGCGATGATCCATCTGTGTATCAAAGATAGGATTTTTTTCTTGTTTAAGTTTATCATCAAAAAAAGAAATACGCTCGCTTGTAATCGGGTGGGTTCTAAAATAAGCACTCTCTTCAATACCCTGTAAGCGGTTGGTATGCTGTATTTTACCCATAAAATTTTTAAGACCTGCAACAGATTTATTATTTTTTCTTAATAATAACACCGCTGTTTCATCAGCAGCCCGTTCTTCACTCATTTGATAAGCGGTCATAGCATTAATAGCAGTACTTTGAGCCCCCAAAACAACAGCAATTGCGGCATCACCACGACCACTTGCCGCCGCTGCTCCAGCTGCTGCCAACAAAGAGGCCAAAGTAGCTTTTTGCAGATCTTGCATTTTTATTTTAAGTCGCAAAATATGTCCGCCCAAAATATGTCCGGTTTCATGAGCAAGCACACCTTCAATTTCATTACTGTTAGATGCCCGAACCAATGTCCCGGTATGAATAAACATATGGTTCTTATCTCCCACAAAAGCATTTAAGCTATCATCTTTTACAATATGGATATAATTTCTATCAAGAGGTAAAGAAGCTGCCCTGAAAATTGGCATTAGAATATCATATAGCCAGCTTTCGGTTTCTTCATCACTAATTAAGCTGATAGCATAGGCATTCCAGCTTAAGCAGAAAAATAAAACGAAGATAAATATTTTTTTTATCATCAACATCTCCCAATAAATTTAAAATAAAATATAAACTTTTTATAGTCAAATCAAATAATGAGTATGGGGATTTTTAACAAAGAAAATAATAAAGATGTATAAAAATCTATTATACACATTAAATTTGCAAAGATGTTGACAATAGTCCCACCATAAAGGTATAAATAAGACAATTATATTAAAAAGAAAGAGAGCTTAGGCATGACAAATATTGCGTTAATTATTGCTGGTGGTGTTGGCGCCAGAAT
>JAGCRL010000018.1 GCA_017964705.1 Alphaproteobacteria bacterium | reverse complement strand
TTATCTTTCTGTTTATTTTCTCCGCAATTTAAAACAGACGGATCTGTTTTTGCTTTTTCAAACAAATCTTCAAGAACTTTTTTATTGTATAAAGCGTCTCTATGTTCAGGATCTATTTCTAAAGTTTTATTAAAAGCATCAAGAGCTTTTTCATATTGACACAATTTTGTTAAAACAACACCACTGTTATATAGTGCGTTTTTATTTTTTATTTGAGAAAAAGTAGCCAAAGCCTCCTCTTTTTTGTCCTGTTTATAAAGGCTAATTCCTTTCCATAAAGGATCCTTAAAAGTTTGTGAAGCTTTTTCATAATTTCCTGACTGAAAAAGATTAAAACCATCTTGATTACTGTTTGTCCAAAAACCTGCAAATGCTGGGCTTGAAAACAAAACAGATAAAAATAAAACAAGTAGTCCGCGTCTAAAAAATGGCAACATGCAAAATAGCGCTATAAAAACAAGGTAATAGCCATAATCAATAAAGGTCGAACGAAGATTTTCACTGATTGTCATTTTTTCTTGTCTTTTTAGTTTTAGATGCTGAATTAATTCTTTTATATTACCATTTCGTGCAGAAAAATAAAAACCATTAGCTTTTTCTGATAACATACGCAATTTATCGTTTTCTGAATAAGACATATCTATAACAGTTATCGCAAAGTTTGACTGAACAGCTTTTTCTATTTTACTAATAACCAGATCAAACCTTTGTCCGACATCAGATGCAAAAATAAGAATATTTCCGTTAGTATAATTTGCTGACTTAAATCTTTCTATAGCTAAATCAATGGCTCTATCCAATCTATCGCCCTGATCAGGAACAATATTTGCTACAATTTGTGGTAAAAGATTCTTTATAAGTTTCGTATCATCGGTTAAAGGTGTTATAATGTATGGCTCTTGTGAATATACTTCTAAACCGAATTGTCCTTCTTCAACATCTTCTGCTAAATCTGAAATTATAAATTTCGCACGTTCCAAACGGGAAGGAGTAACATCTTTTAATTGCATATCCTGAGATAAACTCAAAACAAACATATTAGGGTTTTCAATTGTTAAAGTTGGAATTTCTATTTTCTTCCAAGTTGGTCCGGCTGCGGCAATAATTATAGAAATAATTCCAATATATAAGTAATGAGTAATAGATATCTTTTTTTGAGAGCTTTTATGAACTAATAAATATTTAAGCAAATTTGTATCGCAAATATTTTCCCAAGACGAGTTTTTGTTTTCTAAACCGATTTTTTTAAAATATAAATACATAGGCAATATTAAAAAAAGTAGAACCCAGGGTCGTAAAAAATGAAAATTTTGTAAGAAGTCAATCATTTAACGTAACTCCTCGGTAAAAAAATCAATAAAGCCAATAAAACTAAAGCAATAAGTAGAGGTATATAAAAATATTCTCGTATTTCTTGTATAACACTACCTTCTTCATTTTGTGGTTCAAGTGCATCAATACGTCGATATATTTCAGCTAAAGAATTTAAATCTTTAGCACGAAAATAATTTCCCCGAGTTTTCTTCGCCAATTCTTTTAAGCTGGCTTCATCAAGTTCATTGTTTCTTAGGTTAAATAAAGCGGCCATAAAACTTCCTTGTCCACCAACACCAATGGTGTAAATTTTTATACCTTCTTTTTCTGCTAAATCAATAGCCTGTGCCATGCTTAAAGAACCGTCGTTGTTCTCACCATCAGTTAACAAGATTATAACTTTATTCTGTTTTTGTTTTTCATCTTTGAGATTTTTAAGAGCAATACCCAAGGCATCACCAATAGATGTAGATTCACCGGCCATACCTGCATCTGTATTTAACAAAATTTCTTTAACCGATTTTTTATCAAAAGTTAAAGGAGATTGCAAATAAGCTAAAGTACCAAAAAGAATTAAACCAACTCTATCTTCTGTTCTTTTTTCAATAAAAGCACTCACAACAGCCTTAACAGCCGACATTCTATCTATACGGTGAGTTTTTGTTGAAAAATCTGGCTGTAACATGGAGTTAGAAATATCGACAACCAGCATAATATCACGATTTTCTGCTTTTACATGAAATGGTTCACCTGCATATTGAGGCCGAGCCGCAGCAGTAACCAAAAGCGCCCATAATATAAATAAATATAAGAATTTAAGAGAAAACAACGCCTTTTGACTAAGAAGCGGAACATACAGTTTAGTGGCTTTATTATTAATATTTTTCAAATCATTTAAAAAAGGGATTCGAAGTGCATCTCCATGCAAACCTTTAACTCTTGGTAAAAACCAAAAAATAACAAAAGGCAACACTAACAAGATAAAAGCTTCTGGATACAAAAAACGTGTCATAAATTTGCTCCTATCCAGTGCTTACAAAAAAGTTTAAGTTCTTCTGCTGTTTTGGCTTTATATGTTTTATTATTTTTGTTCATAAAAGGAGCATAAACAAGCAAATCAGAAGCTACTCCTTTGATTTTATGGCTAGTATGTTGATTTAAAAAAGAAATCCATTCATCTCCATATAAAGCATTTGCCTCTTTGTATTTTAAATTACAAATCCTTCGTAAGAGTTCTGATATTTGAATTGCCGCATCGATAGGAGTTTGTGAATTTATATGTTTTAATTTGTTAAGAGCATAATATTTTTTGCTGGTATGAATACCCCATGCAATTATCTTAATAAAAAAGAAAGAGCCTAAAACGATTCCCAGAATTAACCACCAACCATAAGCTAAAGGAAAACAGGAAACACTGCTCGGTATAAAAATATCGTGTATTTCTGGTATATTATCCATTTGTCTCTTTCATAAAATAAAACTTTTCTATTAACTTATGTTAATTTGTTCAAAATATCAAGAGAGCTTATTAATATATTGCTCAATTAGCGGATAAAAACGATTCAATGCAGAAACATAAACTTCTTTTTTGAAATCAACTATTTGTTGTACAGCAAAATCAAAGCTGTCCCACTTATATTCCTTAAATTCAGGATGTTTAGTCGATATATTAATTTCTTCATTTTTTCCATAAAAATAAAATAAAACAAAATAAATTTCTTGTCCGTCATTATTTATATGAAGCTGACGAAATTTTTCTTTAACATTTAAAGGAAAAACATATCGTTTAGGTGTTTTATCTATAGAAATAGTTTTAACCGAAAGAATACCTGTTTCTTCAAATAATTCGCGTTTAGCTGCCTCTTCAACCGTTTCTTCTTTTTCTATGCCACCTTGAGGAAATTGCCAGGCATCGTTAGCTGTGTCATTTCTGTTTCCAAGCAATACTAAACCGTTATTGTTAAAAACAATAGCTCCAGCACAACGCCTGAATTTTTTAGACATAGAAAACATCCTTTACTTTTCTGATTTTGAGTATAAAGCTAACGCTTTAACTAAATCCAGAGCACGTGTAAGTTGATAATCTGCTAAATCTTCTTCGCTTTTTTTTGTTTTCTTTTCTTGGTTTCTACCTTCTTCGCTGTCATTTTTTAAAGCATTCTTTAGCTCCGCTTCACTAATATTCAGCGCATAAGA
>JAGCRL010000017.1 GCA_017964705.1 Alphaproteobacteria bacterium | reverse complement strand
TAAGCAGTGGCACCAATGGTAATGTCAGTGGTCCGACAGATATAATCAATTCTATTTGGAGTAACGGAATTACCTACGGTAGCATATTTGATGAAAAAGCAAATACATCTATAGATGGTCATGAAATGGCGTGTGGTCCTAATGTTACCACCGGCTTTGATGGTATTCAATGCTTTGTTGCTTGCTCTTGCGCCAGCGGATGGTTTGATACAAAGCAAGATGCCCTTGCTGCTGTCGGCACATCTGCCAACAATAGCAATCTAAACTTTGCCCCATCTGGTGGTGCCTCTTCCGGTGCGCCAAGCGTATCTGTATCTTCAAATATTCCGGTAACAACCATGTCCGGCACTACCACATTAATTACTTTCTCAGATGCCGGAGATGGCGTTGTACAAGCTCAAACCAATCGTCAATACGCATTTGGTGGTCAAAAATCTTGCTTCAAGAGAGTAGGACCTACTTGTCCTAATGAATACTTCAGCCTCACAGCAGCAGAAAAAGCTGCCCAAGAAGCTGCCGGCAAGGTATGCACTGAAGATCCTAGCAATCCGGGATGCTATAAGTGTGAAGATAAATGCTACTTCATAGTCAGCAAAGTCGGTACAGGTATAGCTGATCCTGATAACGGCACTACTAAAGTTAAATTTAAAATTAAACGTGTTAAACAAGATGGTGTAACACCAGCCCCTGCAACCCCGATTGATTCTGGTACAGGATTATTTGGCATAGAATACGTGTTATATTCTTATTTTGACATGGCCCTTATCGGAAGTTGGGACAATGGAGTGATGCATGATGCAGGCATTGTACCACCTTCTTGCGGTAATGATTGTCCTGTAGGCACAGAGCATGCAATAACAGGGTCCAGCACACATGTAACAAGTAACTTGCTCTGGTATACAGATATTATCAAAGTTTCTGATGCTGTAGATGAAACACTATCTACGTATAAATGGCATTCATCTACAGCTGGCCATCCGGAAGAATGCTCTACCGGAGCCGGTAGATATACATATATGGAAGATGATGAAACATATGAATATATGTGCTACGAATGGCCGGGAAATAGAACTAGATCTTACCAATACTATATTAACGAAGATATTTTTGATGATCCTATGGATTTCGAAGCAACTGTAACACCTATAGATTCTTCCGGCGAAATTACAATAGAATACTATCGAGCAGGTGATGCAGGTGTTATGGCGGCTGAACCACAAGAATGGACCGTAGCTACATTCAATAACAAAACGGCATGTGAAATTGTTGTAGAACATTGTCCTGAAGGATACATCGAAAGTATTATTGAACCAAATAGTGACTATTTCACCTATGAAGTGGATTATGGTGTAACAAACAATACAAAATGCTATAAGATTACAGGCTGTAAACCTGGTTACTCAGAAGTCGGTTCAAGTGCATGCGCTGGCGGAACATTCTTCGATTACCATTGCTATAAATCCCCAGATGATTATCCTGTTTACTTCAACCTGAATCAGAATAGCAGCAACACGTGGCAACCTATGGGTAAATGTGAAAAACCAATTGGCTCTAATTCATTATTACCGGATGATCTAAAAGTAGAAAGATTGACGTTTATTGATGAGCTTTCTCAAACTTTCGTAAAAACATACACAGATAAAAAGCTTTTATGTACAGGTGATTTAAGATATTTACAAGACATAGGTGGTGGTGGACCCGTAACAGATACATTTGGTGGAAACCACAGCTTTAAAACTGATATTGAAACAGCTATACTTGGAGTTGAGGGCGTATCTTTAACAGGCGATGATTACATACCAATAAGCCACGGTGATGTATTTACACATGAAGGAAAATGTCTCAGATTACTTATTGATGATCAACCAACCAGCTGTATGGATTATCCGGTTTATTTCAGGTATTCTCGCTCAATTGAAGACGGAAGAACTAAGTTCAATGTTTACATGAAATGTACGGTAGGTGGTGGTCCAGGTAATTGGTCTGTAAAAGGGATTACATATCGGGCGCCTGGTGCACCAAGTGTATCTCTATTGCTCAATAAAATTATACCTTGTACCGGAGAATTTAATCCGATGCCTATTGCAGAAATAACTCCTATTGGCAGTCCTCAAAGTATTACAATTGTTAATGTAGATTTATTAAAACCTGGAGCAAGTAATTCATTAGACACCATAAGTAACGGAGATGATTTTTACTATGATGGAAATTGCCTTAACCTGAATGAACGATTTGAAGAAGATATTTGTCCTGATGGATATTTCTTGACAAGTCCTCAGCTAACAACTGCAGAACAGGAAATATTTAGTATCGCCTCAACAAGCGGAACAGATGGACGCACGTGTTATGCATTGGGTTGCAAAAGTCCATATGTTGGTAGTAAACCTTATAACAAAATCTATCATACCTACACCCATTCAGAATTAGGCCTGACTAATGTAAGCTGTTATAAAGTTGGCAAGGAAATTCCGGCTGAGCTGCAACTTCATATTGCCTCTAGTGTGCACAAAGATGGTAGCTCCTGCAATTATGACTACTTATATAATGAGCCCAGTCCAGATAATAGATCTCGCCTGGAGGCTGGTGATACAGCATGGAACTTATATGAGATACAACAAGACGGTGTAACAATAACAACTAATAATGATGACTCTTATGGTAATATAAGAATTAGCGTATCGAAAATATATCCTAGTGGTAACAGTGCATGGGCAGTTGGTCCTACTGTTGACTGCAAGAAAGATCAGCTAGAAAACTTATGTAGTTATGGTGGTATAGTCTTTTATACTCATGACTGCGGAAGTTCAGAAGCATGTAGTTGTCCGGCATTAACCTGTGAAGCAAAAGGTGCATATAATGATAGACTTGATATTACTTACACCTGGCAAGACCAAGGTAATGGCCAGACACGTTCTATGACCAAACTATACAATAATATTAGATGTGTAATAGCGCGTTTCGGAAATGGTAACTTTTAAACAAAAAAACCTCGCTTGATGCGAGGTTTTTTTTGATGTTGCTTGTTACTTTACTTGCACTGTTGCTCATAAAAATTAAGCAGCTTTTGGTACTCTTCTTCAGAAATATACCCCTTTTTTCTGCCGTGATTGATGACGTCTTCAAAAGAGAATAAATGAATTTTGTGAACACCTAATTGCTCAAATTTCTTATTTGCAAACGGGAAGTTCCAATCAAAGATTGTAAAAAATGCAACAACTTCTGCTCGATTGGCATTTTCGTCCCCTCTTAGCATAGCTTTAATAGCTTTCTCAGCGGCGCTTCCGGTAGTAGTTACATCATCAATGATGAGAACCTTAGATTGTTTATTGGGCAAATCACCGGAAATTCTATCACCCACTCGGAGGAACGGAACTCCGTTGCAGTTAGCTAACGTGGTAGCCCAACTGATTCCTCCGCTGATAACACCGGCAATAGCATCAATATCGCGCAAACTTTTATCGCAGTATTCGTGATAGCGTTCTGCAATGCAGAGAGATATATACGAATAAAACCGCGACCTTTGGGGAGATGATTCCATCCTGCCGGAATTAAACCGTACCGGAGATAAAATATTTCCTTTTAGTTTGAACGGGGTTTCAAAGTTTAACTCGAACACCCGATTTGCATAGACTTGATCGAGCAGATCTTCAGACACAATAGGTATAGCCATACAATAATATTTAGTTAATAATAATAGAATTCTAAAAAGCAAAATATAAAAGAAAATATTCTTTGTCAAGTGCAGAAATAACATAACGGGATAAATAGTGAAAATATTATAACATAAAAACAAAAAGTTATGCTGGTAAATAATGAAAAATTACAAAAAAATAAAACTTTTTTAAAAATAGGACTTGACAATTATATGTTTTTTGTGTAATTTATGTCTATAAACAAGATAGATTGTTTATCCCCTATTTTTTAGAATATTGCTATTAATACTATTCGGATAGTCTGTTCCTTAAATTGCAAAGAATTTAATATCGACTATAACATCTGTGGTATGGGCTGTCCGTAATTCCAAATAAACCGATGATTGTCTGTTCATAATTTCTCATCTCCCTCCCTTAAACAAAAATCGGTTTATTTAACAATAATAAGTCGCGTTTCTGAAATCTCGAATATCAGTCTCCCTCCCTTAAAAAATAAAACTAGCGACTTATTATACAAAAAACACCGCAAGCCTTAAAGCTTGCGGTGTTTTTTGTTAAGAGCGGTTAAAACGGCGGAGTGGTGTATTGATACACCGAATCTACTGTGGCGATGTAAAAATCTTTTCCCAAATAGTGGGCAGTACATTCGTGTGTAAACACTTTTGCCGGTTCACCGGTGGACATGGTGGCATCTTCTACCTTAAAGTTGTAATCATAGGTCATCTGTTCGTCCAAGAAGTCGATGAGCTGATTATCAACATACAAGAAACGGTCGTAGAAGTGGATTCCGACTTGGTATCTTCTGATAATTTCATCATCATAACTCAAATCACTTCGCTCTCTGTATTGGATATCTTTCATATACCAACCTGGCTGTGGATTTTCCTGGTTAAAGAGACCTCCGTTAAAATACAGATTCCATTCACCTGGCGAGCCGTTTAGATAACCATCCACATAAACGATATGACTAAGTTTGCTCAAATCCGGCACGGCAGTTTTGGCATAAAGTATCGTATAAGAGCGATTTCCACTATCATCAACGCTATATCCATCTTCCAAATAACAGATTGTAGCACCGTTTATGGTGTATTGACTAATATCAGGTCGCCTCTTTGATATATCCAAAGCATGTTCGATACTGCAACGTTGACTACGAGCTTCCTCGGTTACGATTTCGCCGCTGGCATCTCTGCTATCGCGGTAAACGATATAGTCACACCTAATCGGAAGATTGTCGTGCGGCTCAAACCACTCGTACGACTTGCGATAGGTTACCGCAGAACCTTCAACCACACCTACAAAGTGCACCTCAAAGAAAACGTTTTGTGTTGATGCTTGAGGATCTACCCCCTCCAAATCAACATTAAACGTAGCCGTCACATCATAAACCTTTCTCTCTGCCGATTCGTCTGTATTTAGCGAAGTCACACGCTTAACACGCATCGGAGACATCAATATCGGTGTTATGCCGCTTGTGTCATCCTTTGCATCAGCGGAGTTGCAATCTGCAGAGTTTGTCTTGAAATAGGCCAAGTCAATAGTTTCATTCTGTGAGTTCACATAATGATATACATCATAGGCCATATCAAAGGTTATGTCATAACGCCACTCGTTACCAATCCCAAACTTTTGCAAGTTCTTCATGGTGGTGTGGTCCGTCCATTGTACATTCGTATTAGAGTTGAATTTCTCTTTGATCGTTAGCAAACTTTCAAAGTCATCCACATACACAGTGTCCTTGGGAGCATAAAACTTTATAGTCGTCTTAGGCTCGCAAGTGTAAACTGTTCCATCAGGGTCAGTGTAACTGCATTCTTTGCTGATAACTAAGCACGCAGAATCACCTTGTTCGATCACAACCGGATCAGCGTAGATACCGGTTTCATTACCGTTGGTCTGTTGAACAGTCGGAGAAGGAGGTGTCTCTGGAATACCAGAGAAAAACTCCGAATCTTCGCAGCTCCACCAAACCAAAGCCACTACCAGGACAATCATGCTCATGAGCACAACTTGTCGAAGATTTTTAGTTTTCATAATGTTAATATTTTTTAGATTTGTAACGTATTATAGTAATCTAACATCTCTACCCTGCGGGAAGAAACTCTACCTTTCCGCATTAATTATATGAATTATAATTTTGTGACCAAATAAATAAGAAAACGTAGTTACTCTATCAGGTCTTTTTTATTTTTCAAGTGATTTTATAAAATTTTGTCAAAGAGTACTGCTCAAACATATTAAACAAAACTAAGCTTTAACTCCACCGGCTCCGGCAGCCTTAGGGGCATCCATGTCTAATGGCCAGCGTGGTCTTGGCTTAAAATCTAATGAAGATACATCGCCTTTACGAAATCTCTCTAACCCTGCCCAGGCTATCATTACACCATTATCTGTGCAAAAGCGAATTGGTGGGGCTGCAAAAGTTAACTCATTATCAGTAGCCAATTGTTGCAATTTCTCCCTCAAATAAGTGTTGGAAGCAACACCACCGGAAACAACTAAATGGTTGCCTTTGGGGTATTTTTGTTTGAAATATTTAATTGCTCTGGTTAGTTTTTTGCACAAACAATCTGTGACAGTATATTGAAAACAAGCACAAATATCCGCAACATCTTGAGATGGAATATCTGCATGCATTAAATCGCCATCAGGAGAATAAGTTTCTACAATTTTACGCACCGCGGTCTTAAGCCCGGAAAAAGATAAATTACAATCAGTCGAGGCAACAAGAGGCTTTGGCAAAGTAAATCTTTTTTCATTTCCTGAGATTGCTTGTTTTTCAACAGCAGGACCTCCGGGATAACCTAATCGAAGCATTTTTGCCACTTTATCAAAAGCTTCACCGGCCGCATCATCAATAGTTGTACCAAGACGTTCATATTGGCCAACATCTTTAACAACCAAAATTTGACAATGTCCGCCAGAAACGAGCAGTAATAAATAAGGAAACTCAACATTGTTACTTATGCGCGCAGCCAAAGCATGTCCTTCTAAATGATTAACAGCAATAAATGGCTTATTTAAAGCAATGGATAATGCTTTTGCTGTCATTACACCAACAATTACACCCCCTATTAGACCAGGGCCGGACGCAGCAGCAATAGCATCTATATCTTTTAGTTTAGTATTTGTTTTTGCAAAACATTGCTCCAAAATTCCATCAATATGCTCAAGATGCGATCTGGCAGCAATTTCCGGAACGACTCCGCCAAAAGCCTTATGTTCTTCTTGAGAAAGTAGAGCTTCTCCTAAAATTTCTTTTTTTTCATTAACAAGTGCTACGGCTGTTTCATCACAACTACTTTCTATTCCCAAAACTATCATGTTTACATCCAAAAAGATTGAAGTTTATTTTTTTATTTTATAAACTATATTTCTAGAGAATGCAAATAACTATTTAAGGGAGCTTGCAAAATGTCGGAGAAAGCAATAAAAACAAAACAGGAAAGACCTGCTTCTAAGGTCTTAAAAGTAATTTTAACTGTTTTACTTATTTTTATTTTAGAAATTGTTGCAATTGTTTCATCTGTAAAAATTTCCGATTTTCGAGGACAAAACGAAGATATAAGACTACAGCAAATTAAAACTAGAATAGCAGAACAAAATACTCGCATTGAATCATTAGAAGGTTTATCTGCCGCTATCTCTACAAATAGTAAACAATTAACAACAACAACAAATGGGTTAAATGTACTTTCTGAAAAAATAGATAATTTAGAAAAACTTGTTGGAGGTAATAAATTTGAAAAAATAGTTAATGAAGTTTCTCTCTTAAATCATAAAGTTAGCAGTTTAGAAGAATTAAAAAATAATGAGGCGCTTATACTAAGTATTACACTGATTATTAAAGAAAATATCCTTCATCATAAGAGTTTTGCAAAAGAAACGGAAATATTAACGGAAATGAGTAAAGATATTGCCGTTATTCAACAAGATGTGAACACTTTAAATTTATATAAAAATAGCAATATCTCGGATGATGATACTATTATAAAACAATTTAATATAATTGCAGATAACTTTAGCTTTGATAAAGCAATAGAAAATCCCAAAGAGGCTAAAGATGATTTAGTTTCTAAGAGTATAAAAATGGTGAAGGATACTATGTCCGGAATGCACTTCGATAAAGTTGTGGTATTAAAGAAAGAGAAATTAACAGATCAACAAGAGATATTAATTTCTACATTAAAAGATTTAGTGAATTCCTATAATTATACAGACGCTTTAGAGTTTATTGCACAAAATCAAGAATTAGCCAATATGCAAAACAACGATTTTACAAACTGGCAAGAAGCTGTTAAACAAAAGATTGCGGTGGATCAAGCTATTTCTCATATTACAGCTAGTCAATTAAAAGCATTACGCCAAGATTTTAAGGAAATTGAAAAAGCAAAACCTCAAGAAGTTGTACCGGAAAAAGGTATGGATAGTGCCATTACTGAGGAGAATGAAGTGAATGATTAAAGCTTTAATAAAAGTTGCTAGTGCACTTATAATCTTTTTATTTGTTTTGCAACTTCTAGGAGTTAGTCAGTTATATGTAGAGAGCTATAATGCAGCATATGAATTGAATATATATGAAGCGGTACTGTATATTTTTATTTTTATGGCGGTAGTAGAAGTTTTAATCTATCTTGGAAAAGCAATTAACCGTACATTAAAAAACGATGTTCTGATATCAAATTATGCTTTTGAAGGAGATAAAGAAACAATAGAAATGATAAAAGCATCTTCTGATAATAAAATTGTATTAACACGTAACCAATTTGATGAAGCTGCAATATTGATTGTTAAGGCAATGAGTTCCATAACTTCAGGGTTAATGAATGAGGCAAGATATCAATTATCAGAACTTCGAAAAATTATCGGAGATGATGCCATCGTAGATATACTCATGCTTAAAATCTACAAAGGAGAAAAGAACTTTGATAAAATGGAGCACCTTTCTCAAAAACTTATGCAAAATGAAAACATTCAACTTGTTGGAATGAAGGCAGCCTTAGAAGCACAACTAGAAAAGAAAGAATTTACAGAGGCATTAAAAACTGTAAATCAGGCATTTGAAGTCAGACAAGATTTGTATTGGGTGATTAGCAGTGCTTTTTTATTAAGAGCTAAAAATAATGATTGGCTAGGGGCTCTTGAAGTATTAAATGCCGGTATTGAAAAAAACATTACACCGCCGCAAAAAGCAGCACGACTAAAAGCGATTGCTTTATACGAATTAGCCAAACAAGCTAGAGAAGAAAAAGACAAAACCAAATTTTTTAAATTTATCACTCAATCCTTACAAGAAAACTCCAGACTAGTTCCGGCTGCGTTAGATTTAGCTGATTATTACTTAAAAAATGATAGGCAAATTCGTAAAGCAGAAAAAGTGCTGGATTCTATTTGGAATGCCAATCCGACTTATGAAGTTGCTCAGGCCTACTTGGATTTATTTCCTAAAGATACAAAAGCAGAAAAAATTCAACGTATGGAAAAATTAGCTTTAGCTAATAACAAAAGACCCTCATTAAATAATTTAATTCTGGCAGAATTATATATTAATGCGAAAAAATATGCTAAATCTAAAACTGAATGCAATTTGTTTTTATTAAAAAATCCTGCAACACAAAGAATTGCCGCTATTTTAGATAAATTAGAAGAGAAACCTAAAAAACAAGCTAAGTCAAACACCAGTATTGTAAGCACCATAAAATCTCATTTAGAAAACTTTGGAAAGTCAGAAAATATTGCTAATTATCCAAAAGATTTTCAATGGGTTTGCGCTAATTGCGGACACACTTCAGATAATTGGCAGGCCATTTGTCCTCAGTGCGGAGAAATTGGGAGAAATTATTGGCATCTTTACGTAGATAAAGATATAAATGTTATAGAAGAAAATTAAACTGCATATTTAGGTTTAAAAATGAATACGAGAAAATTGAAAAATATTTGGAAAGATAAATATAAACAAGTTCCACAACAATTAGAAAAGATAAAACAAATACAAACAGCTGCAACAGGCTTTAATGCAAATATTGATGCGGTTCTTAAAATTAACGGAGAAATGCTAAAAAATTTAATAATAAAAAATAACATCTCTTTAGCGGAAATTGAAAATATTTCATTAAAAGGCTTTCGTAAACCGCAAGATGTTATTTTAGGAATTATTAAATG
>JAGCRL010000106.1 GCA_017964705.1 Alphaproteobacteria bacterium | reverse complement strand
TAATTACTTGTTTTATAAAAACATCTTTTGCAGCTTCTCCGATTAGCATAAAAGAATACATTTCTGTTGGAGATACACCAAAATACGAATCAAAATTTAAGCATTTAGATTATGTAAACCCTGACGCACCTAAAAAAGGACGCATAGTCCTTCCTGCATATGGAACTTTTGATAACTTTAATCCTTATATTTTCAAAGGCACTGCTTCTGCTGAAACAGTCAACCTGACATTGGATTCCCTTGGAATAACACCTGCTGATGACCCAGAAACAGCTTATCCGTTAATTGCTGAAAAATTTGAACTACCGCAAGATAAAAGCTTTATCGGTTTTTTTATAAATCCTAAAGCACGCTTTAGCAATGGATCTGAAGTTACCGCAGATGATGTTGTTTTTAGCTTTAATGCTCTAATAAACAAGGGTTCTCCTGTTTATAAATTTTACTACACAGATGTTGATTATGTGAAAAAAATATCAAAAAACCATGTTCGATTTTATTTTAAGCCGGAAACCAAAAATCGTGAATTACCTCTAATTTTAACATCTCTTAAAATTTTCTCTGCTAAAGATTTTGCAAACAAAGAATATGATAAACCAACGCTCATTCCTCCACTCGGCAGTGGTCCGTATATTGTAAAAAATTTTGAAGCCGGACGTTATGTAACTTTCAAACGTAACCCTGATTACTGGGCAAAAGACTTACCGACACGCAAAGGAATGTTTAATTTTGATGAAATAAAGTATGACTACTATCAAGATACAACCGTTACTCTGCAAGCATTATTTTCCGGTAATATCGATATTCGCACAGAGTATATTGCAAAAGCCTGGGCAACCGGCTATGATAATGAATTAATAAAAAGTCAAAAGATAAAAAAACAAGCCGTTTCTCATAATCGCCCGGCAACAGAACAGTTTTTTGCCTTCAACACTCGCAAAGAAAAATTCAAAGACCCGCTTGTTCGCCAAGCCATAAGTTTTGCTTTTAATTTTCCCTGGGCCAATAAAAATCTTTTTTATAACCAATATTTACGACTAAACAGCTTTTTTGCAAACACGCGTTTTGCAGCACAAGGACTTCCGGAAGGAAAAGAACTTGAAATCCTCACCACCCTAAAAGATAAATTGCCACCAGAAATTTTTACAACGCCTGTTGAAGAATTCTTTAGAAATGATGAGCTTTCAGACCGAGAAAATTTAAAACTAGAAGTCTCATTACTAAAAAAAGCCGGATACGATTTTATAAATGAAAAAATGTGTAACAAAACAACCGGCGAACCATTAGAATTTGAAATTATCATTAATGCCGCAAATGGCAATTCTTTTACACGTGTCTTATTACCTTTTATTGAAAATTTGCGCAAAATTGGCATAAAGGCATCAACTCGTGTCTTAGAAGTTAATACCTATAAAAACAAAATGGATAAATTTGATTTTGATATTGTCATTGGCGGATACCATGGAACTTCTATGCCCGGATCTGAGCAAAAAGATTTATGGGGAAGCAATACTGCAGATGTCGAGGGAAGCAATAACATTATCGGCATTAAAAATCCTGCTATTGATGAAGTTATTCAAAAACTCATAGAAACAGAAGAAAACGAAACC
>JAGCRL010000105.1 GCA_017964705.1 Alphaproteobacteria bacterium | reverse complement strand
GTTCCTTTAATATTTTGATCTTTATGTACTTGCAACCGATAAAAACGTTCGGTTAAACGTTCCAAATCCTCCGGCATAATGGCAACACTACGATTAGAAATAGAAATAACAACCGCCTCCCCTTTGGCCACTTCATAGTAACGATGTGGCGGAATTGTTAAAGCTTTAGAAGTAACCACAGAAACATTTGTATCTTGCACCGCGTATTTAACAGCGTTATCCATCAAATTTTGTAACACTTGTTTAATCTGTCTTTCATCTGCAATGATCTGCGGCAAACGCGCAAATTTAGTATTCACCGTCAATTTATTTTCTTTAATTCTAATCGCCAATGCTGTTTTAATTTCACGAACAATTGCATTGATATTCACTTTATCTTCCACAGGCTTATCTGATGACATTTCAATCTTGGAAAGAGATAACAAATCTTCAATCAATGATGACATATAAACTGTTTGATCACTGATAACCTGTAAAAACTTATCTCGTACCCGAACATCATCTTTTGCTGTTGTTTGCAATGTTTCAACAAACCCGGAAATAACCGAAAGCGGTGTACGCAATTCGTGGCTAGCATTAGCCACAAAGTCTTGTTGCATTTGCTCAAATTGTAGCATTTTATGTAAATCATAAAAAGAAACCACCACCACCACTTCACCTTTGGCAAACCAAGGCAAAATAGTAATATTAATATGAAATTTCGGCTGATCTTTAAGGTTATTTAAGGTTAAACGTAAATCTTCATGTCGACTGTTTTGCATCAAAACCTTATCAAGCGTTGCTAAAAACCGAGTATCTTTTATAACTGTCTTGATATCTGCATTAGAAAGATCTCTACCAAATAATTGTCTTACTGCTCGATTAGCCCCGATGATAATACCGGATTTATTAACCATCAACAGCGGCTCCGGCAAGGTATCCAACACCGCCGCATCAGAAAGAGTTCTGTTTTCCAACATTTCTGTTTTATCAACCCAGAACTTATGCATAGAATTAATCGCTTCGGTTAAATCTCTGGTTTCTTTTTCAGTTAAATTTTGCAACAATATTTCTTCTGATTCCCCGGAAGCCAACTTTCGAATATATTTTTTGATTTGCTGAATTTCAAGCGACATCGGCATTAAAAAAACCGTATAAAAAAACAACAAACAAATGTATGAACCGATTCCCATTGGAATAGACAACAACCCGAAAAGGCAAAACAGAAAAAGGATTATACCGGCCGGAAGAGATAATACAATAACCCTTAGTGCAAAACCTGAGTTTTTATCAATACCGAGAAATTCATCGTCTTTATTTACCATTAGTATATCTCAAAAATTATCATAGACTAACAAATATATTTTAATATAATGACTCCATGCTTTAGAATTGGTTAATGAAAGAAAGATAATGGATACAATCATAAAAGATAACAACCAACCGGATGATACCCTAAATTTAAATAACCGACCGGCTTTAACCCTAGAAGAGATGACCCCGGAAAACACTACTCCGGCGATGGCTCAGTATATCGAAATAAAAAAGAAAAATCCACAATATCTGTTATTTTACCGCATGGGTGATTTTTATGAACTGTTTTTTGAAGATGCCGTTAAAGTATCTGCCGCTTTAGGATTACAATTAACCAGTCGTTCCAAAGTT
>JAGCRL010000104.1 GCA_017964705.1 Alphaproteobacteria bacterium | reverse complement strand
TGCGATGGAAAAATTTTGTTGCACCGGAAAATCATCATATTATTGAAGAATATTTTAATAAGAAAAAAGGTATTATTTAATTATTCTATAATATAAATGTTATTTTTAGAAAAGGAATAGTGTATGAAAAATAATATATTAATTAGAATAGACTTCCAAAATGACTTTGTGCATCCTAAAGGAGCTCTGACAATCAGTAATTTAGAACTTATCGGCAAACACCAGCAATTTGCTAACAAACTACCTTCTAAATATTGTGATAAAATTATTGATACTTATGATACTCATTTTGCCGATACTTATAGTGAAACTTTAGAAGCACAAAACTATCCGTTACATTGCTTATTTGATAGTTGGGGGTGGCAGCAGGCTGCTCCGTTTAAGCCGAAATTAAAAGCTGTTAAATTATATAAATCAACCACAAATATCTGGAATGAACTTAATACTTATCAAATTTTGAATGAGGATTGGAGTAAGAAAACTGTTTATTTATGCGGCGTATTAAGTGATATTTGTGTTAAACAAGCAATGGACGGTTTTTTAGAACGTGGAGCAAATATTGTTATTTTTGAAGATTTATGCCAGGGCATAGAAAAACAAATTAGCGATATTTTAAAAGAAAAAACTTATCATACATATATTAAACAAGGGGCGCTTAAAAGTATTACCAGTGCACAATTTTTTAGTGATAATTTAGGAGCATAGCCATGAAACAACCTTCTATAAGACCTAATATTTTTGAAAAAAACATTCCGCTTTTTTGTGATTTGTATCATCTGACTATGGCTCAAGCATGGTTTTTATCAGGAAAAGCAGAAGAAATTAAAACCTCGGAGGCTTTTTTTAGAAAATGTCCGTTTGGCGGAAGCTATTTGTTAAATGCCGGCCTGGGGGAATTTTTGCAATGGCTTGAAAATTGGCATTTTACAAAAGAAGATATTGATTATTTGCGGCAAGAAAAAAACACTGATGGTTCGCCTAAATTTGAAAAATCATTTTTGAATTTTCTAAAAAAACAAAAGCTGACTGTTGATATTAATGCGGTTAATGAGGGAGAAATAGTCTTTCCGAATGAGCCTGTTTATTCTGTTACAGGACCTACTTGGCAGGTTGATTTGATTGAAGCCGCATTGCTAAATATTTTTAATTCGCAAAGTCTTATTGCAACAAAAACTTCACGAATGGCTTGTGCCTGCTGTTTGGACGGAAAACAACGCCCACTCTTAGAATTTGGCCTGCGACGCGGTCAAGAACTTGGTGGATTTTCTGCAACAAGAGCTGCTTTTATTGGTGGTGCTGCCGCGACCTCTAATACAGCTGCAGCAAAACATTATGGTATTCCGGCATCCGGAACTATGGCACATTCATTTGTTATGAGCTATGAAAATGAGCTTGATGCTTTTAAGGCTTTTATGCGAACAACTCCTGGCAATACTACGCTTCTTGTTGATACTTATGACACTCGCGTAGGAATTCAAAATGCTATTCAGGCGGCAAAAGAAACAGGCATTCCTTTGATGGGGATGCGTATTGATTCCGGAGACTTAGCTTATTGGGCAAAAATTGCCAGACAACTTATTGATACAGAAGGAAATAATCC
>JAGCRL010000103.1 GCA_017964705.1 Alphaproteobacteria bacterium | reverse complement strand
TGAAGAAGTGAAAGCAGAAGAACCAGTTGCGCCTCAAGTTGAAGAAGTGAAAGCAGAAGAACCGGTTGCTCCTCAGGCTGAAGAAGTGAAAGCAGAAGAACCAGTTGCGCCTCAAGTTGAAGAAGTGAAAGCAGAAGAACCAGTTGCTCCTCAGGCTGAAGAAGTAAAAGCAGAAGAACCGGTTGCTCCTCAGGCTGAAGAAGTAAAAGCAGAAGAACCAGTTGCTCCTCAGGCTGAAGAAGTAAAAGCAGAAGAACCGGTTGCTCCTCAGGCTGAAGAAGTGAAAGCAGAAGAACCGGTTGCTCCCAAGGTTGAAGAAAATAATGAATTTTTGACCAATCTTGAAGAGGTACATGCGGCAGAAGTCAAACTGGAAGAAAAAGTCCAGGAAAAACTGAATGATGCAACAAAAGAAGTTCAAAAGACAGAAAAAGCGGTTTCTTCCGGTGAAGTAGACTTGGCTTTTTAAATAAAACAGTTGATTATTGATTAATTGCTTGTCAGCGTTTAAAAGGTATGCTAACAATCTATTTAGTATGTCGGTAATAAGCAGTTAATAAATGAGTTTAGATAGATACATTAGAAACAAACGATCTAAAGCGGCGCTTTTTGCACTAGCGTTTATTTTGCTGTTGTCTTTTATGGCGGAAATTATTGCTAATGATAAGCCGATTATATTAAAATATCAGGGAGAGTATTTCTTTCCGATTGCAAAAGTTTATACCGATGCTCGGTTTGGGGGAGATTTTCCGACCGAGGCTAATTATAAAGATACATTTATCAAAAATAATATTGAAGAAAACGGTTTTATGCTGATGCCGTTAATTGAATTTTCTTTTAATACGGTTGATTATGAATTAAATCAACCTTTTCCGGCTCCTCCTTCTTGGCGCCATCCGTTGGGAACAGATGAAGAAGGCAGAGATATTGTGGCACGTCTTTTATATGGAATCAGGTTGTCTTTTTTGTTTGCGTTTGTGTTAACAGCTATTTCTTCTGTTTTGGGAATATTTGTCGGAGCAGTGCAAGGTTATTTTGGAGGAAAAACAGATATTATCTTGCAGCGTGTTATTGAAATATGGGATTCTATGCCGCAAATGTTTGTACTGATTATTGTGGCCAGTGTTTTTATACCAACATTTTGGACTTTGCTTATTATCTTGTTGTTATTTTCTTGGACGGAATTAACGGGAATGGTTAGGGCAGAGTTTTTGAGGGCACGCAATTTTGAATATGTTAAAGCGGCAAAAGCTATCGGCGTCGGCAATTTTCGCATTATGTGGCGACATATTTTACCTAATGCCCTAGTAACAACGATTACTTTTGTTCCATTCATTTTAGCGGGTGGAATTGTAGCGTTAACAGCACTGGATTTTTTAGGGCTTGGTTTGGGGGATAATTATCCTTCTTTAGGGGATTTGGTGCGACAGGGTAAAGATAATTTGCAGGCTCCCTGGATTGGGTTGAGTATCTTTTTTGTTTTATCAGCGATGTTAACTGCGTTGATTTTTATTGGTGAAGGTGTACGTGATGCTATGGATAAGAGGAAAAGATGAGTGAGCCGATATTAGATGTTAAAAGCTTAAATGTTCGTTTTATCCGTGAAGACGGCGGATTGTTTTCTGCCGTATATAACAGTAATTTTGAATTGTTTGCAGGTGAGGTTTTGGCTATTGTCGGTGAATCAGGTTCTGGTAAATCTGTTACCGCACTATCTTTGCTGGGATTGATTGATGCACGAAAGATATTATTCAAAAGTACTAATTCCATTTTGTTTAATCAAAACGAATTGACTTCTCTTGAGGAGCCAGAGTGGGAAAAAATTCGCGGCGATGAAATTAGTATGATTTTTCAAGAGCCGATGAGTTCACTTAATCCGTTAATTAAAGTCGGTGAACAAATTGCAGAAATTATTCGCGTGCATAAGAATGTTTCAGCCAAAAAAGCTAAAGCGCGTGCACGATATTTGTTGCGTTTGGTGGGTATAGAAGATGCAAATGAGCGAATGAATGCATATCCGTTTGAGCTTTCAGGTGGGCAAAGACAACGCGTTATGATAGCCATGGCAGTGGCAAATAATCCTAAAATTCTGATTGCCGATGAGCCGACAACGGCCCTTGATGTTACCGTTCAAAAACAAATTTTAGATTTAATCTTAAAGTTAAAAGATAAGCTTAATATGGCGGTAATTTTTATTTCGCATGATTTAAATGTGGTTCGAAAAATTGCAGATCGTGTTATTGTTATGCGACAAGGTGTTATTGTTGAACAGGGAAGCGTCGGGAATATATTTAATGCGCCAGAACATTCTTATACAAAAGAGTTATTGGCTGCTTTTCGCAAAAGTTCGGTATTAGATGATTTTATGGCACCGAAAATTATGGAAGCACGTCATATTTCTGTGAGCTTTCCGATTAAAAAAAGCTTATTTGGAAAAACACTAAAATCTGTTCAGGCAGTTAAAGATGTTTCTCTCACACTCTATAAAGGTAAAACTTTGGGATTGGTGGGTGAATCCGGTTCTGGTAAAACAACGCTTGGTTTGTGCATGGCTGATTTAATTGATTATCAAGGAGAGATTTTGTTGGCGAAATCGGTTCATGTGCAAAACGAAAAGGATTTTCGTAAGAATGTGCAGATGGTTTTTCAAGATCCTTATAATTCTCTTAATCCACGCTTAAAAATACGAGATATTATCGGAGAGGGTATCGGAGTTCACTTTTCTCATCTTTCAAAAGAAGAAAAGGAGCAGCGTATTAAAAAAGTTTTAGATTCTGTCGGGCTTAAAGATGATGATGTTCTAGATCTTTATCCTCATGAATTTTCAGGCGGGCAACGGCAGAGAATTGCGATTGCTAGAGCTTTAGCAGTTGAACCTAAGGTATTGGTTCTCGATGAACCGACATCAGCATAAGATGTTAC
>JAGCRL010000016.1 GCA_017964705.1 Alphaproteobacteria bacterium | reverse complement strand
GCGTCAATTTCATCTTGCGGCGCCAAAGTGGCAAACGAAACCAGCTTATCGCCGTCTGTCAGCAGATAAACTTCGGTGGAATCTCCGCATATTTGCTTTAATTTGTCGCTCTCGAGCCAGTCGTGCAACAATTCTGCCGCCGACCAATCGCCTTTGCCGATTTCTTCCCGCCAATGCGCCTGATTTTCCGATTGATAATATTTTATTACCTGCATTTTTGCCCCATAGTTCATAGTTGCGATATTTGCAAACTATAAACCTTTAAATATAACTTGCCAAGTACATAGTTCATAGTTTTGAAATTTTATGAGGTTTTGTGCTGGACATCAAAAATCAGCTGTTGTATCTTGCTTTTCATAAAGGGGGAAAAGCCATGATTGAAACAAAACGCTTAAAAATATATCCGGCTTCAAAGGCGGAAATGGAAGAATTTATCGCCGCTCAGACCGATGAGACTTTAAAGGCTGCTTATACGGAAATGCTGAACGGCAGTCTTGACCACCCCAATCAATGGGAATGGTATGCTATTTGGATGATTGAACTTAAAGACGGAACACATATCGGCGAACTTTGTTTTAAGGGGCTTAATGAAAACGGTGTCGCGGAAATCGGCTACGGAATTGGCGAAAAATATCAGGGGCAAGGCTATGCAACCGAAGCCGTGAAAGCCGTTACGTCATGGGCTTTGAAACAACCGCATGTTACGGCAATCGAAGCGGAAACGGAACTTGAAAACAAGGCTTCTCTGCGTGTTTTGGAAAAATTAGGCTTTGTTGCCACCGGAAAAAACGGGCAAGAAGGACCGCGTTTTATTTTGCATAAAAATATCACCTTTCGCCGCGAAGAACCGAAAGATTACCGCGAAGTGGAGAACATGGTGCGTGAGTCGTTTTGGAATGTCTATCGTCCCGGCTGTTTGGAGCATTTTGTGCTTCATGAATTGCGTAGTAATCCAGACTTTGTTAAAGAGCTTGATTATGTCATGGAAAAAGACGGCAAAATCATCGGGCAGAATATTTTTATGCGCGCCCAGATCAAGGCTGATGACGGGCGCGACATTCCGGTGTTGGCGATGGGGCCGATTTGTATTACGCCGGAACTGAAACGTCAAGGTTACGGCAAAATGCTCTTGGATTATACTTTAGAGAAAGCCAAAGAGATGGGCTTTGGTGCCATGTGCTTTGAGGGAAACATTGATTTTTACTCCAAAAGCGGTTTTACCTACGCGAGCAAGTTCGGTATCCGCTATCATGACTTGCCGGAAGGTGCCGATGCTTCGTTCTTTTTGTGTAAAGAGTTGATATCGGGCTATTTAGATGGCATTACCGGTGAATATACTCCGCCACAGGGTTATTTTGTTGATGAGGCTGACGCCGAAGAATTTGATAAGCAATTTCCGCCAAAAAAGAAAGAAAAACTTCCGGGACAGATTTTCGGTTAATAAAGTATCGGAAAAATCAAAAAAATTCCTCTTTTTAACTCGTCGAATGTTGTTGACACCCAAAATTTCCGCGCTAATAATAGAACAGAAATAGAACATTAAAGAGGTAAAATGCGTCAGCACGTTATAGCATTGGTTGATTG
>JAGCRL010000102.1 GCA_017964705.1 Alphaproteobacteria bacterium | reverse complement strand
CGTTTACTTTGCATTTGATAGCTCTGCTTTATCTTCTGAAGCTGTTGCCACTCTTGACAATCAAGCAGCATGGTTGAACAAAAACAATAAAGTAAATGTTGTTGTTCAAGGTTACTGTGATGTAAAAGAAGGTTATGCAGAGTGCGATGATTTGGAAAATACCTCAGAAACACCAACAGATGCTATTGAACTTTCTGATTCAGATAATAGTTTAGAAACTTTAGCAGATACAATGGAACAGCCTGTTTCAAACGATAAAGACAGTTGCGCTTATAATGCGGTTTTAGCATTAGGTGAGCGTCGTGCAGAAGCTGTAAAACAATACTTAGTATCTCAAGGTGTTGCTGCTGACAGAATTACTACTGTTTCTTACGGCAAAGAATATGCTTTCCCTGGTGATACAGAAGAAGCTTATGCTAAGAGCCGTCGTGGTGTAACAATTGTTGAATAAAGCAAGTAATTAAATTTAACAGGATAAAAAAAAACGTATTCGCAAGAATACGTTTTTTTTGTTGAGTTATAAAATATTTAGACTATATTTTATATTAGTTTAATTTATTGTGAGGAAAAAGATGAAAAAGGCTTATTTGTATTGTTTTGGTTTATTACTGGCTTCTCCTGCTTTTGCACAATGGGAAGATACAAGTTCTATGCAGTCTGAAATTAATCGTATTAAAGATGATATTGTTGTTATACAACGTCAACTTTATCGTGAAAAAAATGATACGACTGCGCCGCAAGAATCGGTTTCTAATGTGCAAGTAAGATTAGGTGAATATGATCAGCTTATTCGCGATATTAACGGCAAGGTTGTAAATATTGAATATCGTCTTAATAATTTAGAAAAAAAGATGGAAATGATTGATAAAGATATTGAGCTTCGTTTTTCACAGATGAGTAGACAAGGCGGTAGTGCACCAAGTACAAATGCAAAACCTGCTAATACAGCTGCTAATAAGCCTTTACCTAAGGCTCCGGCTAATGTTGCTCCTAAGGATTTATATGAACAAGCCCTAACAGATTTGAAAAATAATAATTTAAATGATGCAGAACTAAAATTTTCGCAATTTTTAGGCTCTTATCCTAAAGATCCTTTAGCTGGTAATGCACAATATTGGTTAGGTGAAGTTTACTATAAGCAACAAAATTTTGCTAAATCCGCTGTGGCTTTTAAAGAAGGGTACAGCAAATATCCAGAAGGGACTAAAGGGCCCGATTGCTTACTTAAATTAGGTCTTTCAATGAAGGCTCTTGGAAAAAATGAAGAAGCTTGTACTGCTTTTACAAATCTTCCTTCTATCTTTGGCAAAGTTAATCCGGATATTTCTAAACGGGCGACAGAAGAAGCAAAGGCTATGTCTTGCAAGTAATTCTTGATTTTTTGAAACGCTATCAAATTGAACCGCAGGCTATAGCCATCGGTGTTTCCGGTGGTGCTGATTCTTTGGCTTTAGCTCTATTATTACATGATATTTGCCCTGATTATAAAATTATTGCATTAACCGTTGATCATGGTCTACGCCCATCTTCTCACCAAGAAGCTTTATACGTGGCAGAGGTGATGTCTCATTTTGGTATTGAACATCATATCCTAAAATGGAAGGGGAAAAAGCCCACTACTGGTATTGAAGAAAAAGCGCGTTTGGCCAGATATGATCTACTTTATAACTGGTGTATTCAGCACCAGGTGAAATATCTATCATTAGCTCATCATTTATTGGATCAGGCAGAAACGTTTTTGATGCGGTTAGAACGAGGTAGCGGAGTTTATGGATTGTCGTCCATGCAAGATATTGTTTCTTTCCGAGATATTTCTCTTATTCGTCCGCTTCTTTATACGCATCCGCAAGAGTTAAAAAAATACCTTAAAGAAAAAAATATCTCGTGGGTGGAAGATGAATCTAATCAGTGTACTGATTTTTTACGGGTGCAAATGCGACAATTTTTACCTTTATTGCAAGAAAATACCGGGATTACACCGGAACGTTTATGTCTTGCCGTAAAAAATTTGCAACGGACACGCCAATTTATAGATAGCCTAGTACAAAATACAATCCGTGATAAAATTCATTTATGGGGAAGTGTTGGTTGCTCATTTGATTATCATGAATTTTTAAGTTGGCATGATGAACTTAAATTTTATGTATTAAGAGAGTTGATTATTTTGATTGGTGGCGATGATTATATGCCTACAGCAGATGCTCTTATTGAGCAAATTCAACAATTAAAATCCGCTGATTTTTCTGGAAGTACACTTGGTCATGTTTATTTTATGATAAACGATTTACGTATCTGGATGATAAAAGAATATAGAACTGATAATTTGCCTCTCTCAGAAAATGATTGGAAAACTTTTGAAAAAGAAAATCCTTCGGTGCGAGGTGTTAAAATTCCATATAAATTAAAGCTTGCTCTTTTTTATGAAAAAAAGCACGAAAAATAAAAAAAATACTTGCATTTATCGTTTTTGTTAGGTATAAGTTTGGTTGTTCTGATGGGGGCGTAGTTCAGTTGGTTAGAATACATGCCTGTCACGCATGGGGTCGCGGGTTCGAGCCCCGTCGCTCCCGCCAGTTAAAATAAAAAATGCACCTTTATGGTGCTTTTTTTGTTAGTTGAGTTATGTTGCTTTACCTCAATTAATGCACCATTTTTTATGACGTTGTTTATATGCAGTTCTAAATTCAGCCAATTCATCAGCAATTTTTGGGGCATTAAGTTCTGGCAATGGTATATAATCAGACCACTTTAACAATTTATCATTAAGCTCCTGCAACATATTGGCCTTATCGGGGAACATTCTAGCCATTTGTCGATGGTGGGCTTGTTCAAATTCATAGTTGCGAACATATACTTTTTCTGCTTTTTCGGTTTGTCGGATTAAAAAATCAACCAGTGAACGCTGTATATTATCATTTGCATAACGCCTTAGATATTGTTTGAAATGAATAACACGACCATCTATTAATACTCTGCATAGCGTTTGTGATGGTCGAATGCAGTCATACCAATTATCGTTTCTTTCTTTATCGGAACAGCTATAATCAATATAGGCGATTTCATCCGATTTAGGAAATTTAACTTCATTCGGAATACGCAAAGATATATCTTGATTGGTGATTTTTTGAAATTGTTTGAATGTAGGAACGACATCTTGTGTAACATCAACAGCATCAAACAAATCTTTTATATTTACGAGCGAATTTGGAGCGTATTGGCGAATTTTTAAAGCTATACATTTACGAACAGAAAAGCCGTATCTTTCAAATATAAACTTTTTAAAAGCCATATCGTTAACTATTTCACTTTGCGGAACATCTGTGTCATAAGCCTCAATAATGTGCCACCACGAAAGACTTTCACGGTATAAAATATCTGCTGTTGCGTAAAGTTCAGACGGTAACATTGCAACACCCCCGTAAATTGTTTGATATTTCCAAGACAATTTGTGTGTTTGGTCACTCATTTTATCAATATTATTATTATCAAAATTTACCCAAGCACCGTTTGGATACAAGCACCGTGCTAATATATGTATGTCAGCTTTTGGTAGGTATGTTATGTTGGTATATTTTTTGGCCAACTGATAATTTTTAATATAATT
>JAGCRL010000101.1 GCA_017964705.1 Alphaproteobacteria bacterium | reverse complement strand
GTAAAGCTCCGTATTCTTCGGGTCTTTAGCCATCTTCACAACCAAATTGTCAATCTTCTCATTTAAACTCATATCACTCATAGCATTATTTTATATCATAATACTAAATTTGTAAACAGTGTTAAGTTTTGTAAAGTTAAATTTAAAACCTAAGACGCAGTATTAGCAAAGGTTTTGGCGACACGACACTGTAAGTCGCACAAATAACGCGCCAAAGAAAGCAATTTTTGCGAGCGAAATGTTTTTATAAATATATAAGGTAGAAATTAGGTTAAAGGTAAAGGTAGGTTATTTATGTCAGGTGTAGATGCGATTGGTTACAATTATGCTTATCCGCAAGTAAAATTCGGCAATTCTCAAGGCTATGATTACTCCGCACAACAAGGATATTATGCTGCTCAGGAAGATAATAATTCAGGACAAGGCAGCGGGATAGTAAAAGGCGTAATCGGAACAGCAGTTTTAGCGGGCGGATTTTTGTTAGGTGCTAAAAAAGGCTGGTGGTGTAAAGGCTTAGGCGAAAGATTGTTTGGGAAAACAGCTTCATCAGCTGAAAAAAGTATGGAAAAAGCAGGTGCAGAACTTGAAAATTTAGAACGCAACTCAAGAGAAAATCCTTTATCAAAAATAGTAATCGAATCAAAAAATGAAGTTTTACGTTTATCCGAAAAACTTAGATACCAAAAACTTGAATTAGATAAGTTACAAAAGAATTTAGAAGCATTAAAAGCGGCAAAGGCAAATCCTGCAGATATAGAAAAAGTAACAAAACAAATTGAAGCTAAAAATAAATTTATTTGTGAAATAACTGAAGAATATAACAAAGCCTATGATAATTTGTTAGGACATTTATCAAAGGATGATGTTGGAACAATTCAAACAGAAATCGGAAAATTTAAAAATCAATTAAAAAATCGACAAGCTGATATTGCCTATTTAAAAGTTGAAACTATAGAAAAATATATAAAAGAAGAAATTAATCCGTTAGTTGAAAAATCTAAAAAAACATTCGAAGAGAAATTAAGTAAAATTAAAGAAAAATTACCGGCTGATAAAAAAGAAGCATTAAAGGATAGTCAAGATATTGATGCTATTTTAAATGCTCTAGGAAAAGATGTCAAAGCTGAAGAAAAAGAAGCTCTAATAAATGCTAAAGCAGAATTAGATTGGATAAATGCAGAAAAGGCTGAAGCAGAACGAAATTTAAATGCTTTAAAAGCTTTAGGAGAAAAAGATTTTGCTACCAAGTATTCAGAAGCTAAAAATCGTGTAGGACAAGCTCTTGGAACCGGTAATGTAGAAAAAGCGTATGAAACTTTAATCGGATTACGAAAAGAATCTGAAGCTTTAAGAAATCTCTATACAGATTATACAACTAAGTTAAGAGAATACTTTGAACTCGAAAAAGCTTTGGGTAAAAAAGATCCGGCAGTAAAAGAAGATTTGCAAAAAATGAAAGAAGCACAAAAAGAATTTAATAAAGCAGGTGGAAACCAAAAATTAGATGAATATACAAATAAAATAAATCAGGCATATCAAAACATTGGACAAAATCAAATGAAACCAATGGGTAATGATTATACAACAGCAGTTAATAACGTTTCAGAAAAATCTAAAGCATTGCGTAGTGTAGAAGTTGGCTCTGACGGAAAAAAAGTCGTAAAAGGTTTGGAAAAAGACCTTTATACTGCAATTGAAGGGGAAAACAATGTAATAGAAGCATTAGCTCAGGAAAACTCTAAGTTAACTAAAGCCAAAAAGGAATTATCTGCACTAAAAAAATCTCCAACAGAAAACTTTAATGGTGTAATACAAAGAGGCTTTCTTTCATAACGATTATAAATCCAGTCTAATTCCGGATTTGTTTTTATATACGCTTCAAAAGAAAGTTCCGGATCAACTGAAAAAGACATAAAATCTGAATTATAAGAAAAATCATCATAAGATAAAAAATCTTCTATTAATTTATAATATCTTTTT
>JAGCRL010000100.1 GCA_017964705.1 Alphaproteobacteria bacterium | reverse complement strand
TCAGAACAAAAACCATGTGCATAAACCAGTGTAAAGTTTTGAGTTTTTTTGTTATCAGGCTTAACATACTCGCATTGAGTAGTGTGGCCGCATTTGAATTGATGTAAAATTTTTGACATATTAGCCTCACTAAATTACTATGAGAGGATATAAGCATACAATGAGTAAAGATAAAGTAAAAAAACCGATAGTTTTACAGGTTTTGCCGGAACTGGGTCAGGGCGGAGTAGAATTAGGCACAATTCAAATAGCGGAAGCTCTAAGCCTAAATGAGATAGATAACTACGTCGCATCAGCAGGTGGTCGCCTAGAATATCAGTTAGAAAGGATAGGGGTAGAGCACATCAAATTACCGTTAAAAAGCAAAAATCCGTTTGTTATCTTAAAGAATGCATATAAACTTGCTAAAATTATACAACAGAAAAAAATAAACATTGTCCATGCCAGATCACGTGCTCCGGCATGGAGCGCTTATATAGCAGCCAAGAAAACCGGTGCTCATTATATAACAACATTTCATGGTACATATGGTTTAGGTCCTAAAGGCATAAAAAAAATATATAATAGAATCATGACAATAGGTGAAAAAGTTATAGTAATCTCTTCACATATAAAAAAACATGTGATGGAAAATTATCACACTCCGGAAGATAAAATAGTCTTTATTCATCGTTGTGTTGATACAGAAAAATTCAATCCTGATACAGTTTCGGAAGAACGACTAAAAAATATGATAGAACAATATGATATCCCTCAAAACAAAAAAAATATTTTATTGATTGGGCGTCTAACCAGATGGAAAGGGCAAGAATTACTGATAGATGCCTTAGCAAAACTGAAAAATCGCCAAGATTTTCACTGCATATTTACCGGTGATGATCAGGGACGAACCGAATATACAAATGGATTGCTTGATCGTATAAAACAATACCAAATGAGTGATGTTTATACATTTATCCGTCATACCGATGATGTTCCCGCATTAATGAAAGCTTGTGATATAGTTGTCTCAGCTTCCCTTGATCCTGAAGCCTTTGGGCGTATCGCCGCCGAAGGAGAGGCTATGGGAAAAATAGTAATCGCCTCCAATATCGGTGGTTCATTAGATAACATAAAAGACGGCATTACCGGAAAACATTTTAAATCAGGAGATGCCGCCGATTTAGCCGAAAAAATCGCTTGGGCATTAGATTTGCCGGAAAATGAACGTCAAAAGATGTCCCATGCTGCTCAAAATTTTATAAAAGAAAACTTTACAAAACAAATAATGTGTGATAAAACGCTCAAAGTTTACTTTGATTTGGTAAACAATGAAAAATAACAAATTGAATTTAAGGGGTAAAATATGATAAAGATCAAACTGCCGGACGGCAGTGTAAAAGAATTTGAAGGCCAAATTTCCGGTCTCGAATTAGCAGAAAACATAAGTCACAATTTAGCAAAAGCCGCTTTAGCTGTTGAAATTAACGGTACATTAAAAGATCTCACTACCCCTATAACAACAGATTCAACCGTTAAAATTATAACCGCAAAAGACAAAGCTGGGCTTGAAATATTACGTCACTCATGCTCACATGTTATGGCTGAAGCGGTTAAAGAATTATGGCCATCCGTTCAAGTAACAATCGGCCCGTTCATCGAAGATGGTTTTTATTATGACTTCTCTCGTAAAGAACCTTTCACTACCGAAGATTTCGCTAAAATAGAAGAAAAAATGCACGAAATAATTAAACGTGATGAAAAAATCACAAGAGAAGTTGTCACTCGCTCGGAAGCGATTGCTCTATTTAAGAGCCGCGGCGAACATTATAAAGTGGAAATTATTGAAGATTTACCACCGGAAGCTGAAATTTCTTTATACAAACAAGGTTCTTATGTGGATCTCTGTCGTGGACCTCACGTTCCTTCCACAAGTTATATCGGTGATGCCTTCAAATTAATGAAAGTAGCAGGAGCTTACTGGCGCGGTGATGCCAAAAATGAAATGTTGCAACGCATCTATGCCACAGCTTGGACAGATAAAAAAGACCTAAAAGAATATCTGCAACGCATTGAAGAAGCCGCTAAACGGGATCACCGTAAACTAGGCAAAGAAATGGATTTATTCCATTTTGAACCGGAATATGCACCGGGTGCTGTCTTTTGGCATGATAAAGGTTATAAAATATATCGTCGTTTGATTGAATACATGCGCAACCGTCAAGAACATAACGGTTATATAGAAATTTCTACACCTCGCGTGATGGATAGAATTTTATGGGAAACGTCCGGCCACTGGGAAAAATACGGTGCCCACAACTATTCCGGTCAAACTGAAGATAAAAAATGGTTTTGCATCAAACCGATGAACTGTCCTGGTGGCTTATTGGTTTATAAACAAGGCATAAAAAGCTACCGTGATCTGCCATTAAGAATGGCCGAATTTGGTAAAGTTAATCGTTATGAAGCATCCGGAGCATTAATGGGCTTAATGCGTGTGCGCGAATTCACACAAGACGATGCACATATTTTCTGCACGCCGGAACAAATGGAAGAAGAATGTATTTCTACCATGAAATTGATCTTCGATATTTATAAAGATTTCGGTTTTAACAAAATTAAAATATATCTTTCTACTCGTCCTGAAAAACGTATTGGATCAGATGAAATCTGGGATTTATGTGAAAAATCTTTGGCTCAGGCTTTGGAACGCCATGGTTATGAATACGAAATAAATGAAGGCGAGGGGGCTTTTTATGGTCCTAAATTAGAATTCATTCTAAGAGATGCCATCGGTCGTGAGTGGCAATGCGGCACTATTCAGGTAGATATGAACTTACCGCAACGCTTTGATATCTCATACATTGGTGAAGATGGTGAAAAACATCAACCGGTTATGTTGCATCGTGCCTTATTCGGTTCTATTGAGCGTTTCTTAGGTATTTTAATAGAGCACCATGCTGGTCATTTACCATTATGGCTATCACCTCAACAAATCATTGTTGCACCGGTTACTTCTCAATTTAATGACTATGCCGAAGAAGTTGCCCAAGCATTACGTTATGCCGGCTTAACGGCTTCAACTGATATCCGTAACGAAAAAATCAGTTACAAAGTTCGTGAGCACTCTGTTGAAAAGATACCGGTAATTATGGTTGTCGGAGCTAAAGAAGAAGCAGATAAAAGTGTTACTATCCGCCGTTTAGGTTCGGATAAACAAATTGTAATGCCTTTAACAGAAGCCATTGAGGCTCTTAAGAAAGAAGCTGAAATGCCTCATAAATATGAAGCTTGATTAAAATCGGAAAGACAAAAAACACCGGAACCAAAGCCGGTGTTTTTTTCGTATTGACACAACCTTAAAAATGTGGTATATTAAAACACATCAAAACAACTATTATCAACTATTATCATCAACTATTATTTAATGAAAAAAAGAAAATTATCAGAGGAAATTGCCATCTTAAAAAGAGGCAACCTCCAAGAAATTAAGCAAGCCATCGAGGCTGTTGCGTTCCAAACTCAAACGCAAATATCTCTCCTTGGCGAGCATAGAGAGTTTCTCTCTATCTACCTGGAAAGGCGCAAGCCTTGCTACCTTTTTGTAAAGACTATTCTTAAAAACAGAGAGGAAGATTGGGTCGTAGAGAAATCTGTCATAGGCAACTCATTGAATCCGGACAATGAATACCTTTTAGTCCAGTTCTATCCGGAGCTAGTAGAAGCTTACACTGAGAACAATCCCAACGGACCATATCTCAGTGAGGAGGCTTTTGAACTAGCCCAACAAAATCCAGAACTGGCTGGCAAAGTTGAGAAGCTCCCGCTTAAAGAAGCCTCAACATCTCTTGGAATTTTCTTTACTCCGGAGATGTTAAAGAAATTTTCTTAATAGAAGAGAACCCTTTAGCTCCCAGCTAAGGGGTTCTCTTCTTATTACAAGAAGATGCCGGATAAATAAACGGCATCTTTTCCTACTATAAATCATCTATCTCAAACAAAAAATACTCACTTTCTAAATACTTGGGTTTCAACCACGTCGGGTAGTTATGACATCCAAGAATTTTGCCATAAAGCCTGTCGCAATTTTTTTCAGGATTTTGATAATAATCACTATCTAACTCATTGAACAACAATATATAATTAACTTTGTGCTTTTTTAGCAGTTTTTTAACAGCTTCTTCATCAGAAGAAAAGAAAATCTCATGATTATCTATTATTCCTTCCACATTTCGATGATATGGAGAAGCAATAACTGTATGTCCGCCAAACCAAATCAAATATGGAGCTACAAAAACATCTGTTGCAAAAGTTCCTTTAGGGAGTTTCTCTAATTTTTGCACTGGCACATTTAATACAGGAACTTTTATTTGATGTGATAAATCATCTATTGAATAAGAACAAAAAACATACACAATAAAAGAAATGTACTCTAAAAAAAGCAAAAATATTATTAAAACAATTGGTTTCTTATTTCTTTTAAATTGTTCAGCAATAAACAATGATAAAATAAAAGCTGCACAAACTCCTGCATAAGGAACAAACCTCATAGCCAATAAACTCAACACAGTATACATACACATGTTAATATACAAATATATATAAATACCATCATTTAATCGTGATTTTAAAAGCAAACTCCCTAATAACACCCCAGCCACCGGATAAGCCAATGTATAAACATCTCCTTGTTTCATCTCAGAAACACGTGAAACAAAAGGAATAATAATTCTTTCATCAAGCGGAGAAGCTAACC
>JAGCRL010000099.1 GCA_017964705.1 Alphaproteobacteria bacterium | reverse complement strand
GTTCAGAGGGAGGCTCTGATTATTTGCGCCGAACTGTCCCGATTAGGCAGAAGCCTTTTCATGAGTATGGAGATCCTGATTCTTTGTATGAAGAAAGAATGCCGGGTATGGACCATCAAGGACAACTACCGTCTCGGTGACGATATCCAGAGCAAGGTGTTGGCATTTGCTTTCGGCTTGTCGGCGCAGATTGAGCGCAATTTGATTTCACAGCGCACAAAATCTTCTTTGGATAACCGGAGGGCTGCCGGTGTCCGTCTCGGTCGTCCTTTAGGGGCTGAAGCCAAGAAACTTAAACTGGCAAAGAATGCAAAAACTATAGAAACTCTGCTGGCCAAAGGGCTAAAAAAGGCACAAATTGCCCGCATTCTGGGTGTGCAGCGTATGACACTCAATCGTTTTCTAAAACGCTCTGGTTTGGGCTGATATCTTCCCTACCCACCCTGCACTTTTAACACTTTGTAACACTTGTTAGCCAAATCTTTAACATTTGGGATTAGCATTCAGAAAATGGTATAATTGTACAAGAGGCGGCTAATGACACATTTCGACAGCTATAATCGTTTTTTTGTGGATAGTGAAACCCAAAATTGGGTATTGAACGATGCGACCAATGAATATGCGCCGTTTGATTATGACTTTGAGGAAGATATTTTACCCCATATCATAAACAGTTTTACGGAAGAACGTGTCCAAGCCAAACGCAAGCTAGAAAACATCAAACTGTTCCGGCCTGGTGCCGGTATTGCTATACTGTTTCGGAATTTCGATTGTACCAAAACAGACGGATTAGATAAGTTGTGCCATATTAACGGTTTTGAATACTTAAGCGGAATGGTGTTTATAGGGTGTCGAATGGGCGGAACCATTATAGATACGCCGCAACACGGCATTGTTTTCTATGATTGTGTATTTGACGAACGATTTATGATTGATATTCGAGATAAACAAGAATACGGCGGCTCCGGTATAGAATTCGATAAATGCGTCTTCAATGATGAAATAAGCTTTCAAAACATAAGTATTGATGCATCTGTGGCCATAAATGAATGCCTGTTTAATGACCATAGCGTTTGGAAGATGGAATACTTTGCCAATGATGTCAGAAACAGACCGGGAGGAACTTTATATACTTTGCGGGTGAAAAACTGCATTTTCAAAGGTGAAGTGAATTTTTACAGAGCCCACATTCCGGAAAGAAGCGTTTTTGATACATTGACGTTTTATAAAGACATAAATTTTGCCGAAGCAACCTTGGGTGAAAAGATAACGTTCCATAATTTATGTTTTACCCCGTTAATCAGCAAAACTATGAAGAACGGATTTAAGACATTTATTGATGCTTTGACGGCTGGCGGCTATAAGAAGGAAGCCAAATATTATGAAACCCACTATGGCGATACCGAAGCCAAGAAGGTTGATAAGACCGAGTATGATATTGCGGTTGAGTCGGGTTGGCTGAACATTAAGCAGGCAGCTTTATTCTTGGGCGTTAAATACAGTTCGCTTCTTGATATGCGTAAAGACGATAAGATTTTAGGCGTGCAGCGCATTCCGTTTGTCGGTGAAGGTAAGAACAGCCGCTATTATGTTCCGCTTCTGCAAGCCTATAAAAACAAGGATATGAAGAAGGTTGCGGAACTTGAAAAAGAGATGCACCAAAAAGAAAATGAAATCTAAAAAACGAATCAAAATTTTCCGATTCTCATGCAAAATGCTGTCATTTTTAACCAAATGACGGCATTTTTTAACATCTGCCGAAATAAAAATACCTAGCTACACCTACACACACCTATCTATACCTATTTAAAATGACCTTTTAAGAAAATAGCGCAAAAACAAACGCTTGACTTTAATTTTCTTTTATTTC
>JAGCRL010000098.1 GCA_017964705.1 Alphaproteobacteria bacterium | reverse complement strand
GCGGTCATTAGCTGAACCAAAAATTTTACGTACTATATTTGCAAACATTTTTTTACCTTATTTATATATATATATCTTCTGGCTATATTTAGTGTTTATATAGAATAAAGTCAATACTATCAACAGAAGTTATACAGTAAATAAAAAAAACTTTGAATATTAAATAAATAAGTATATATGAATAATAGAGTATTATAAAACTTTTATTTTGGAGGTATTTATGAAAAAGAGAATCGTTGGTTTTACAATTACTGCTGTTGCAGTTATTGTTGTTGCCGTTGCTTCTTATGTGTCATTTAAGGTGTATAATGCAAATGCTGGTAGTGATGGTGTTGCAGCAAAGGTTAACGGGGAAGTTATTACTGTTAATGATTTAAAACAAAGTTATGCAGATCATCCGCAAATTAAAGAGAGAGTTCCTTTTGATGAATTTTATGCGAAAACATTGGATGTTTTTGTAAACAGTAAATTAGTATATCAAGCTGCTCAGGCTGCGCGAATCGAAGAAACACCAGAATATCAAAGACAACTTGTTACAGCAAAAGAAGATTTAGCTCGGAAGCTGTTTTTAGAAAAGAAGGTAGATGAAAAAGTTAATGATGCGGCTGTTAAGAAGTTGTATGATGACTATACATCTAAATTTGAAAGCCAGAAAGAAATTAGTGCAAAACACATTTTGGTTGAATCTGAGGATAAAGCAAGAGAAGTTATCAATAAATTGAACAAAGGTGAAAAGTTTGATAAGTTAGCTCAAGAATATTCTAAAGACCAAGCTGTAGATTTAGGTTACTTTACTAAAGATATGATGGTTCCTGAATTTTCAGATGTTGCCTTTAATATGAAGAAAGGTGAATATACAAAGACTCCTGTTAAGACAGAATTTGGTTATCATGTTATTTTAGTTGAAGATGCAAGAGCTTCTAAACCTTTAGAGTTAAAAGAGGTTGAACCACACTTAAAGAATATGATTTCTCAACAGGCTATCGGTGAAGTTTTTGAAGAACTACGTAATAGTGCAAAAATAGAAAGATATAGCTTGGATGGTAGTCTTATTCCAGAAGCAAAATAAGAATTGATTGCTAAGCTAATAAAAAAAGACTCCAATTTTGGAGTCTTTTTTTAGTTTCTTTGTTTAGTGTTTAAATGTTACGAGAAGAAACAATATCCAATAATTGTTTATTAGCATCTTCCAGTGAACATTTATCAAACACAGCAACCTCACTAGCTAAACGTTCTAAAGCATGCTCATATATCTGACGCTCGCTATAAGACTGCTCAGCTAAATTTTCGCTACGATGTAGGTCTCTAATAACTTCTGCAACAGCAATGGGGTTGCCGGAATTAATTTTATTTTCATATTCCTGAGCCCGTCTGGACCACATAACTTTTTTAACTCGCGGTTTGCCTTTTAAAATTGCTAGTGCTTCCTTCATTGTTGTTTCATCAGAAATTTTGCGAATCCCAACTTTATCCAGTTTTGCCATTGGAACACGTAAAGTCATTTTATCCTTATCAAAATTAACAACTAATAATTCCAATTCATTACCGGCAATCGTTTGTTTTGCAATATTTGTCACCTTGCCAACACCATGAGTAGGATATACAACATACTCTCCGGAGTTAAAGGTGGTAATAGTGCTTTTTTTCATTTGAGATTACCTCCTTGATGTATAATATGTTTTAGTAAACGCTTTGACTATATCATATTTTTTGAAACAAATCTATACTAAAAATGTAAAAACTTTAAATTTTTTTTAAATGTTTGTAAAAACCGATGGTTAGTCGTTTTGAGGAAACTTGTTTGTTTGTCTTAAAGCCTCTCCGATGACCATAGCGGCTGAAATAGCAACATTAATTGAGCGGGTGTTTTTGTTCATAGGTATAAGTAAACGCGAATCAGCTAAGTTATGGATAGCTTCCGGGACTCCGGCGCTTTCTCTACCCATTAAAATAATATCGTTAGGTTTAAATTCAAACTTAGTATAAGGTATAGATGCATGGGTAGATAATAGAACAATTCTTCCATATTCATCAGGGTGCTTTTGGCGGTAGTCTAAAAAGTCATCCCAAGAATTATGGCGCCGATATTTTACAATATCTAAATAGTCCATACCGGCGCGTTTCATTGCTTTTTCATTAAAGATAAATCCGCAAGGTTCAATAATGTCTAAAGGCAAATCTAGACAAGCACCAAGCCGCAGCAAAGTGCCTGTATTCTGCGGAATATCCGGTTGAAACAGCGCTAATCTCATATTAGTTTGCTGCTTCTTTAGAGTTTGTTTGTTGTTGAGCTTTTTTGCTTCTGTATACTGCAGCAAAATCAACAGGGCTTAACATTAGCGGTGGTAAACCGGCTTCAGATAAATTTGTTGAAACAACCTGGCGAGCAAAAGGGAAAATCAATCTTGGAATTTCAATAAAGAGAAGAGGTTCTTTTTGTTCTTCTGCTATTTTTACTGTGCAAGCTGCAGCATAAGATAGTTCATATATAAACAAAGGTTCGTCTTTGGTGTTGGCATTGATTCGTAAGTTTAGTGTTACTTCATATTGGTCATTACCAAGGTTTGTTGTATCAATATTTAGGTCAATTCCAATTTCTGGCGGTGTATTTAATTTTGCAAATACTTTAGGGGCGTGAGGAACCTCTAAAGACATATCTTTGATATATTGCATGTTAATCATAACTTCGTTCTGTTCGGTATTTTCAGCCATTGTAATTTATCCTTTCAATAAATTTATTTTGTTGTAGTATAGAGTTTTATTTTTATACGTCAAATATAATAGTTGATAATAAAGATATTTGCGTTATATATATAAAAAAAGAGGTGAAAAATGTCAGAATACATAGATATTATATTTTTGTTAGTTCTTGTTATTGTTATATTTAGTCGTTTAAAGAATGTTTTGGGTTCAGGTTCTGAAGATACTAAAGTTATAATGATTTCAAAAGACCAGTTTGAAAAAGTTTATAAGGAACTAAAACGTGAAATTAATCCAAATGCGAACGAATCGGTAGATTTAGATAAATTGCCGCCAATAGATCGTGATTTGGCTAAAATTCCAAATTTTAATAAGAGTGTTTTTATTAATGGAGCACAAAAAGCCTTTGAAATTATTTTGGCTGCTTTCAGCAAAGGTGATGAGGCAACACTTTCTAAGCTTGTTAATAAAGAGCTTCTTAAAAAGTTTAAAAGCGTTATAAAAGACCGTAAAGAACAAGGTATCACAACAGAAACAGATTTAATTGGTTTTGTTGAAACAGAAGTTGAGTCGGTTAAATTTATAGACGAAGATAAAGTTAATCTGGTTGTTAAGTTTGTCAGCGAACAAGTTAATTTGCTTAAAAACGCAGATGGAGAAATCATAGAAGGCGATGAAAACTATGTTCAAAAAATATCTGATGTATGGACATTTGAAAAAAGCCTTAATCCTCAAGTTAATAATTGGTTATTGTGTTCGACAAAGAAATGTTAAAACGTGGACTTATTTTATTTTTGGTAATTTTGCTTGCATCTTGTCAGGGGGGCGAGCAAAGCGGAACGTATGTGCCATCACAACGTTTTAGTGTAAAAAAAGCATCTTTTTCAGAGCTTAAAGGGTGGGGCGAAGATGATTTTTATTTGCTTGATAAAGCAATAAAAAGCGTCTGTGGTTCTGTTATAAAGAATCCAAGGCAAGAATTATCCAGCGATCATATGTCCTTTTCTTTAGGGGCATATAAAACACATTGTCAGAAAATGATGTCTATTGCAGACAATAAAACCGCATTAAAAAACTATATAGAAAGCAATTTTGAACCTTATGCAGTTTTAGCTAACGGTTCTGAAAAAGGTAAATTTACATCATATTATGAAGCAAATATTCGTGCCAGTTATGAAAAAGGCGGGGCTTATCAATATCCGATATATGGCAAACCCAAAGATTTAGTGGAGATTAATTTAAGAGATTTTGATGCTTCTTTACCAAATCAACGATTAATTGGTAGAGTTAAAAACGGTAAACTTGTTAAATATTATACGCGCACGGAAATAGATGGCGGAAAGCTTGATGCTCCGGTTATTTTATGGGGTGATGATCCTGTTGATATTTATATTATGCAAATACAGGGAGCAGCGGTGGCAACACTTCCTAACGGACAAGAAGTTCGAGTAGGCTATGCCGAAAACAATGGTCATAAATTTAGAGGTATCGGTTCTATTTTGTTAGAGAAAAAATTGATAAAACCGGGTGAAGCTTCTATGCCGAAAATTCGCGAGTGGCTAAAAAAGAATGGTAACGAAGCAAAGAAAAATATGCTATTGAATGATCGTTTTATTTTTCATCAAATTGTTAAAGCAGAAGGTCCTTTGGGAGCAATGGGCTTGCCTTTATTTGCCGGAAGGGCGTTAGCGGTGGATCGTTCTTATATTCCACTTGGTTCTATGATGTGGTTAGAGACAACAGCTCCGGATGGTAAAGCAATTAACAAGATTGTTATGGCAGAAGATGTCGGTAGTGCTATACAAGGTGGTGTTCGTGGTGATTATTTCTGGGGACATGGGGAACAAGCTTTAGCCCAAGCCGGTAGAATGAATGCACAAGGACGTTATTATATATTAATTCCTAAGGGCACAGAGGTTAAAACTTATGGCCGATGATCTTAATTGGGAAGAAACGGTTAAAGGGGTTAAACGTCTTAAAACTAATCGTCATGTAGAAGAAATTAAACCAAAAGAAATAAACATTCGAAAAGATAAGGTAACAACAGTATCTTTTGATTTATTAAAAAACGGAAAAAGTGTTAAAAAAGATGATTTAACACAAATGGATGGTCATTTAGCAAAACGTTTTAAACGTGAAGAATTTAAGGTTGAAGCGGTGTTGGATTTGCATGGTACAACCGAAAAAGCCGCCTTTGAACGTGTTTGTGATTTTGTTAAACAAGCGTATCAATCCAAAAAACGTTGTATTTTGATTGTTACGGGAAAAGGTTTGGATGAAACTCTTTTTAGCGAGCGCGGTGTTTTACGTAAATCTGTTCCAAACTGGCTTTCTAATTCAGAGATCAACTCTTTGATTTTAGCCTATAAAAACCCGACAGAAGCATTAGGTGGCGCAGGTGCGTTATATATTTTGTTACGTAAAAACGGATAATTTTTTGCTTTATATCAAAATATTTTAAAGTCTAATTTTAAGAAACACAGAGTCAAGTAGACAGAAAATAGAAAAAAGTGCTTGAAAAATAAAAATAAAAATGGTATATTAGATGTGTCAAAAAAGTATGATTATGTGTTGAATTATTTTAGAAGTATTAGAAGTTAGTCCGTTTGTATGGGGTGGCTATCAGGTGTCTATGGTTTTTCAAGAACTTTTTCATACGATTTTTGTGGGAATATATATTTTATCATTAACATATAAAAACAAAGATTATGAAAAAATTTCTTTTCAAAACCATCGTC
>JAGCRL010000097.1 GCA_017964705.1 Alphaproteobacteria bacterium | reverse complement strand
GCACCATTGTTCCTGTAACAAACGGAAAATTAGGATCGGTTCTATCCACAAGTTCAATGTTTTTACAGCAATCCTTAAACCAGTGTGCGTCATATTCCGAACCGGCATAATAAACATCCGGAACAGGCAAATCAGGAAAACTTTCTTTAAGAAAATCAAATACAAACTCGCCCCATTCGGCCGGATTATTAATATCAAACAGTCCGATAATTTTTAATCTGTCATAATCCGGTTTAGAACGATAGATGTTTTGAATCATCTTTTTTCTGGTAGTATAGTTTAATGGGTTACGGGCAGTTCCTTGTTCTTGAATAGAGCCTAGAGCAATAGTAACTAATTTGCATTCTTTAAGCATCTGATCAATAATTTTTTGATGTCCGATATGGAAAGGCTGTGCTCTCATAATACATAAGCCGTGAGCATATTTAAATTTAGTCATAAAAAAACTCCTATAAAGAGGAGCCGCTAATAAAATTAAAAAAACAAAGTCCTATCAATTTCACTAAACTGGCTCGGTTTATTTGTGTTTCTTGCTTATAAGCCCTGCAAGCATCAGAAACATAAATAGCATAACAAATAATTTATAAATGTCAATAACAAATAGGGATAATAAAAGTCAAAAGCTTCCAAAAAATCCCTCCAAATGGAGGGATTTTTATTAATTAAGCTTGTCTTTGCAGCAAGATTTAGAATGATGATGATGTTTTTTTTCACCATCAAAAGTTTCTTTTGTTGCCTCCCATGCATGTTCACCGACATCTTTTGTCTTATCCCAGACCTCACCGCCGACCTTTTTTGTTCCTTCCCAGACGTCTTCGCCGACATCTTTAGCTTTTTTCCAGGTATCGTGAGCCGCTTCTTTAGTGTTATCCCAAAATCCTTCATGTTTTTCCATGTAACTCTCTCCTTGTAAATGAGTTGAATTTGCTGTTTCCGTAGCATTAGCCACAAGCACCAAATAACCGAACACCAGCAAAAATATGACAGATATAAATTTATTAAACATTGTGTTCTCCTGATCATGGTGGTACCAACATAGATAATTTCGTTGTGTATGTTTTCAATATAACATTGGCATAGTTATAAATTTTATATTTAATAAAGAGAGTAACGAAAGATTAATCTTTTGCCGCTACAAAACATTTAAAAATTTGATTTTGGAGGGAATATGAAAAAATTTTTATTATCTTTATTTGCAATATTTTCATTAGTAACTAATGCATCCGCTGCAGATATACAAGATCCGGAAAATGCCTTATTGTTAAAATTAAAAGATGGGGATGTTATAATAGAAATGTACCCGGATGTTGCTCCAAATCACGTTACGCGAATTAAACAATTAGTTCGTCAGGGATACTATGACGGATTAAAATTTCACCGTGTTATTGATGGATTTATGGCCCAAACAGGAGATCCTTTAGGTAATGGTACCGGTGGTAGCGGAGTAAAATTAAAAGCAGAATTTAACAGCAAGCATCATGGTCGTGGTACTGTTTCTATGGCTCGTGCTCAAGATCCGGATTCGGGTGACAGTCAATTTTTCATCTGTTTTCAAGATGCAGGTTTCCTAGATGGTAAATACACGGTTTGGGGACAAGTTGTTTCCGGTATGGAATTTGTTGATAACATCAAACGAGGAACCGGCAATAACGGGCAGGTTATAGATCCAGATAAGATTATTTCGCTAAAAGTACTGGCAGATGTACAATAATAGCAGGGGATAAGGCTTTTTTCTGCAAAGACATATAAAGCCTTAAAAAAAAGCTTGCAAACGAGTTTTTTTCTGACTATAAGAGTACAAGAAAATTTTAATGTAGATTCGGATATAGAGTATGATACCGGTAAGCGTCATTATGCCGCTATATAACAGTGATGACGAATATTTAAGAAAGGCAATAGATAGCGTCTTAAAGCAAAGCTTTACAGACTATGAGTTCTTAATTTTAAATGATAGCCCTCAAGATGATAAAATAAGAAGAATAATTGCTACCTATAATGATGATCGTATAAAATATAGCGAAAATCAGCAAAATATTGGAATACCACAAAGCTATAATAAATTGGTTGATATGGCGCAAGGTAAATACATTGCCATAATGAATCATGATGATATTATGAAACCCAATCGCTTAAAAATACAATATAATTACTTGGAAAATCATCCTGAAGTAGGCTTATTGGGAACCGGCTATAAAAAATTTGGTGAAATAAATCGTTTTAAAGCAATAATTAATCCTACAAAGCATGAAGATATATGCGCTTATTTATTGTTTAAGTCTTCTGTGCATCATCCGACAATGATGTATCGTCGTTCGATTCTTGAAGAACATAAAATCAGATATAACGAAAACTTTATCAGTTTAAATGATCGCCAGCTATGTTATGAATTCAGTAAATATAGTCTCTTGGCAAATTTGCCGGATGTGTTATACAAATATCGTTTTCATGCCAATATGGCCAGTAAAAAGCAAAAAGTCTTGATCAGAAAAGAACGCGCAATGTTCCATAAACTGTGGTTTGCATATAAAAACATTGAATTAGCACCGGAAGAAATAGATATTTTTGATCATTATACTACATATGGTCGTCAAAAAGTCAAAGATATGCATACTCTGGAAGTTATCTGCCATACCTTAGAGCATTTATCATCAATAAATTATCAGCGAAATTTTTTAGATAAAGAAGCCTTTAGAAAAATTTGCGGAATATATTATACTAAAAGATGCCTGAACGCCATATGCAATGGGCAGTTGAATATCTCAAAGTTAATTAATCAAACACCATTACCTATAAATAAACCATTACTAAAGTTTTGCAATATGCTGTTAGGGTGGAGAAAATAAGATGAAAAAAATAGCTGTTCATCTTCATCTATACTACACCGAACAATTGCCGCAGATAATAACTTATCTGCGAAATTTAACTGGAATGGAATATGATTTGTTTGTAACACTGGCAGAAGATAATCCTGATGCAATAGAACAGTTAAAAGCTTTCAATCCGCAAGTTAAAATTTGGCAAGTTGCAAACTGCGGCTATGATATAGGACCGTTTATAGATTTCTTGCATCATATAAATTTGGACGATTACGAATATATATTAAAACTTCATACCAAAGGCAAAAAGAGCAAAAATTATACTTGGTTAAATGGTCGGCGAATGGATAATGCTTTATGGGGGCGAATTCTCTGGCAAAGTATGTTAGCAACCTCCAATCAAATTAGGCAAAACATACAATTATTGGATGAAAATAAAAAAATAAATATGCTTGGTTCCAAATATTGTGTAACCGATTCTTCCAAAGATTATGAAAAGCTTCTGCCACAGATTAATGAAGAGTTGGTCAAAATGGGGCACCCAAAAGTAAACAAGCTTTCTTTTGTTGCAGGTTCTATGTTTTTAGTTCGTGCAGAAAAAATGATTCCCTTATTAAGCTACACATTAGCAGATTTTGTTCCGACAAACAGCAATGTCAAAGAAGGGACTTTAGCACATATTATCGAGCGCATTTTTGGTGTGCTTGGGCAAGAAATTTTTTTGTTGGAGCATGGCAAATACACATTAAATTTTTACTGGGTTACATTAAAACGCTTTCTTTACCAGCAAAAACAAACAACATCCGGACATAAAGTTATTAAGGTTTGTAAAATTCCTATCTACAAAGAAGGCTAAAGAGGCACAAAATGGGCTTAAAAATACTAAAAATAATAAGATTGCTACATTTGGTTGATAAGAAAAAGTATAATAAGAAAAGGCATGTGCTTCTTATCAAGCAATCAGCCTATTTTGATGAAAAATATTATAAAGAACAATATCCGGTAGTTGATTTCAAAGAAATATCACCGGTAGAGCATTATTTAACAGTCGGTTATAAAGAAGGTAAAGACCCATCTCCTTATTTTTCAACCAATGGATATTTAGAAGAAAATCCCGATGTAAAAGCTGTTGGAATGAATCCGCTTTTGCATTATGAAATCAGTGGTAAAAATGAAGGGCGCGAGATTAAAGTCTCGGATAAAAATGATTATACGTTTGCGTTTTGGCGCCGTCTCAAAATGAATATTGCAACTTTTCTCGGCAAAGTTT
>JAGCRL010000096.1 GCA_017964705.1 Alphaproteobacteria bacterium | reverse complement strand
TAATTTGTTTTATGCCCCTTGGGTTGACGGCCATCAATTCATCTATAACATGGCTTCGTGGTTTTTAATTCCGCTGTTTTTAGTGCAAGTTATTGCATTTATGCTCTTAAAACCTTTTGCAGATAAAACCGGAAAAATACCGTTAACAGCCTCTGTTTTATTTTTTATCGGCTCCTTATGTTGCGGTTTGACAGCTTTAAAATTCGGCCCGCAAAATGAAGGAGTGCGCAATTTAACTCTAATGACGTTACGCGTCTTTTATTTTATTCCGAGCTTTGCCTTAGGTTTGCTGTATCGCCGTAAACTAAACCAATATGATACCCTGAGCACTCCCTTATATTGTTTTATTTTACTATCAATCACTGCTCTTTTATGCGCATTTTTCCCCAAATACGACCACATTCCTTCTTGGCTAAGCCAAGTAGAAGAGCCGCCAATAGTTATCTATGCAATTTGTTTTGTCGCCATTTTGTTTTGGCTACGTATTGCCAAAGTATTATCCCCGCTGCTCGAAAAAAGTATTGCCCTGCAAAATATTGCCAACCACACCTTTGATATTATGATGCATCACTTTGCCGGGTTCATGCTGATTAAAGCCGCCTTGTCCGGTTTACCTAATTTTAACCTTTATGCATTTAAAAATAATATCTGGTACGATTTCTTTCCCATACCGGAAGAATTATGTGCTTGGGGTTATATTTTTATAACTATAGTTATAGCACTATTGACAGGCTTTACAAGTCGATGGTTTTATGATAGAATAAAGCAATTGTTTTATAGAGGATAGCAAAGATGAGAAGTAACGAACATGGTCGTTCAATGATTGAAATGTTAGGAGTACTGGCAATTGTCGGCGTTTTATCTGTAGGTGGTATCGCCGGTTATTCTAGAGCTATAAATAAATACAAAATCAACACCTTAACCTACCAATTAAGCGAATTAATTATTAGTATTCGAACTGCCTATTTCCAACAAAATACTTTTGAAGACATAAGTGTTTCTACCTTAATTAACAGTAACATTGCTCCCCACAACTTAGTAAGCGGCAGGGACACCAGTTCTGCTCAACTAATCCATGCCTTTAACGGAACAATTACGATTTTTCCAAGCCTAACAGAAACACATGAACCAAAAGCATTTGAAATATACATTAATGACATTGATCGGAAAGCCTGCATTACTATTGCATCTTTCGATTGGTCACAAGATATCACTTCCGGCTTCCTCGGATTATACATAGGTACCATTCCTGTTAACAACGCAAAAATGCTGGAAGTAACAACCTCTTCTCCAAGCAAACCGGAAAATGGAATTTATACCCCCGGACAACATAGTCTTTCTGTTCCTATTTCTGTAGCAGAAGCATATGCTGCTTGCTCCTGCAGCGGAGCAACTTGTTCCATCGGACTTAAATACATGTAAAACTTTCAGGGCGTGTTAAATAATAGCACGCCCTTAATTTTTATCTAAAAATAATAGCGCAGACCGGCAGTAACCTCCATTAAATTATCCAAATTTTTCATTCCCACATATGAATACCTTCCCATCACACGCATTCCCAAATGTTCGGTAAAATCATATCCAAAACCGACACCACCGCGATAACCTACGCGTTGTTTATCCACACTGCCGCCCGGACGAGCTTTATATTTCACATTATAATCAGCCAACCCCAAAGAACCTAACAAATAAAAGTTAGAACACATCACTTGTGCTCTTCCGTAAGCATCTAACCCCCAGGCATAAAACTCAGATTTTAGAGTATAATCACGCAAATGCGCTTTACGTTCACCGGCTTGCTGAAAAAACGCCTCCAAACTGGTATGATGGCCGATATCCGTACCCATATTAACAGACCACGAATTATAACCTTCTTTAGCATCTCTGGCAAATCCGCCATGTTTAGCATGCGAATAAACATAATCTGCTCCCAAATAAGGACGCATCAAGTCTTCCATATTCCAATTATTTGCCTGTGCATTAAAGGCAAACAAAGAGGCCGTTACGGTTAATAAATAACATATTTTCATATTTTTACTCCTACAACTAATAAAACTTCGTCCTAAAGCATTATGATAGCAAAAATATAACACTTCGTCGACAGATGTAATCCTTACTTTTTACTTTTAAATAGTAGCTTCAAAAAATTTTTACGTTTTATTTACAAAAATCATTTAAAATCAATTATCTCTAATAAAAAGGTAAACAACAACATGACTTTTAAACCTCCGGCAAACAACTGTTCAAATTGCAAAAGACTATGCGCTTTTAGAGCCGACAATCGTCAAAAATTTCCGACTTATTATAATGCTCCCGTTCCATCTTTTGGCAATCTTGATGCAGAAATTTTAATTGTCGGATTAGCTCCCGGGTTAAACGGAGCCAACCAAACCGGACGCCCTTTTACCAATGACTATGCCGGAGATATCCTCTACCCTGCTCTGAAAGCAAACCATTTAGCTAACGGTAACTACCAAAAAAAATCAGATGATGGCTTTGAACTGATAAATGTCCGGGTAACTAATGCCGTTCGTTGCGTTCCACCACAAAATAAACCCACCCCAGAAGAAGAAAAAAATTGTCGTCAGTTTTTAGCCGCAGAAATTTCTTCCATGCCTAATCTGAAAGTCATTTTAAGCCTGGGCGGCATTTCGCACAAAAATGTTTTGCAAGCCCTAAACTTAAAACAATCCGTTGCTAAATTTACTCATGGAGCCGTTCATTTGTTGCCCGAATATAAGTTTAAGTTAATTGATAGCTACCATACCTCACGCTACAACATTAACACCGGTGTATTAACTGCCGCCATGTTTGATGAGATAATCAAAAAAACCAAAGGACTCATAAAAAATGTGTAAAAAAATATTTGAAATCATCATATTCACTCTGTTTTCATTAGCATTATTGATATTATCCATTTCTTTATACATTAAATTTTTGTGGCCCCAAGCAGACTACGAACAAATTATTATGACTTTACATGATTTAACCCCGCAAATCATTTCTGAAAATATATTCCTCTCAGATATTTTCGGTGGATTAGCCACATTCATCATTTTATGG
>JAGCRL010000095.1 GCA_017964705.1 Alphaproteobacteria bacterium | reverse complement strand
TAAAGGCCACCGGATCCCCCCAATCACCATATGTTCCATCGTCGCTTTCTTCTGCTTTTAATGTTACATTTATAGTTTTTTATTGGTCCAAAACAACTTGTCCGGATTGCAATAAATAACCATCACAATAAACCACATAAGCAACTTTTTCATTTAACGCACCTGTATATTGACTACGTTGATATCCTTTAATTTTTATAACCGCATTTTCCGGATTGGCCACAATAGTCAACGTCCGTTGTTCCACCAATGAAACCAAATTAACTCTTAAAATCATATTATCTGTTACAACAACTTTACCGCTGACAGATGTATAACTTGGGGCTTGCACGGTATAGTTAACCGTATCACCGATTGCCACCACCAGTAAAGATTGAATTTCATCATTAATTTTAACAACCGCTTCTGCCGGTGAACAAATTATCTGAAAAGTAACTCCGTTACTTTGCGGTGTTTGAGCCGCAAAACGTGTTCCGCCTCTTCTTTTCAAACTACCTTCCGTCAGCGGAATAAAATTACGACATAGTCGTGCTGTTTTATCATATTTTTCAATATCCGTTCGCCCGTATAACCATGGGCTGAGTTCTCCTCCGTTAAATTGTATTTTTGCCGGTTTCACACTCATTTTTTCCTCCTTTAAAAACTCCAATTTTCACGCACACTAACCCAACTGCTATCCGGTAATATTTCCGCATCTTTTTCTATTTCATTATTCAATTCTGCTTGCCTGATCAGGTTATAAAATTCATTGTCAAACACCTGCTTAATATTCAAATCATGCTTTAATCGCATCGCCAATTCCGCGGCAATTTTTGCTGCCAACGCTTCTCTAAACAAAGCTGGAAACAAATCATCATCATCAACATTTTGCACATACTCAATTACCACACCATCACTATGATTAACTATAATTGCCTGATTAACAATTTCATACCCTGTTAATGCTTGCAGATGCACATCAACTAAAGAAAGATTTCCCGCACCGAAAACTTTTACCAATAACAAAAAATCTGTCGGCAAACGATACATAAAACATTCCCCGAATTTTTCCGCACACTGTGCTAATCTTTTCAGTGCCACAGCAAAACGCCATGGATAAGAAGCCAACAAAAGATTTTTTATATCTTCATAAATCACTTCATAAGTTTTACCAAAAGCCGCATCACTTAGTGAAGAAATTGGCGGCTCACCAAGTTTAATAAGTGCTCGGTTCACAATTTCAATTTTAGACATCATACCTCCCAAAAAAATTAAGGTGGGAATTAAATATTTCCCACCTCGGACTATCTGATTTCATAATAATATTTTGCTTTTATAAAGTTTCTCTTCATAAACCGAATTATCGTGCCAAATAACCTAATGTAACACGAATACTACCGCTGTTGCTTGAAGAAGAAGTTGCCGATGCCTTCACAAAAGCTTTTGTTTCTTGCGGCAAAATAGCAGTTGTAATTAATTCTCCATCTGCATAAGATTTATCCGCTGCCACTGTCAAAGTCATCAAATTAGCAAAGGTACCCGTTTCAGAAGCAGAATCTTGTACGGTAATTGTAACCGCTGCCGCAGTTGTAACAGCTCCTTTTGCAAACACATTAACACACAACGCGCCCTCTGTTTTACCCGCAGCCACAACAGATTTTGATGCCACAGATGAAGCATTGATTGCACCGTTGATTAAATCTTCATTATAGACTTTTAAAATATTTTTTAACATCATTCACACTCCAAAAATATTACGCTATAGTAATCGCTGTTTCCGTTCCGTTATCAAAATTATAAGAAGTAACAAAACGAATACCGTTCCATGCCATAAAGCTGCGATTAACATTCCAATCACCAGCAGTTGTCTGCAAAATATTTCCTTTATAGCTGTTAAGCATAGAAAGTACTTTCGGATGGCAAAAGATAAAAGTAGAAGCTGGTGTTGCTTTTGCATCAACCAACATATTATCAATCTGTGCGGCTGTCGGAACATGATCAGATGTGATATTAACAATAGCAGATACTGCATCCGGATTAGCCAATTGCACTCCGATATAACCTTTCAAACGCACTCCGTAACCTAACACACCGCTGGCATTTTTATAAAGTGCTCCGCCATTAATTTGCTTAACATCCAACAATCCAGCATTATTAATATTTTTAGCCGAATAAAGACCGGTTACTTCGCCCTCCACAAAACGAACAGCTACCATAGAATAGCAATTTGCAGATGCTCCAGCACTAACTGCCTTACCATTTTGCACAGCATAAGGCAAAAAGTTATCATAAATAATTTTCTTTTCTGCCACCTGTCCGGCTTGTTTAAGTAACACATTCATCTTTTTACCGAAATATTCAGAAACACCGATAATTGCCCCCTTATCTTCCGGTAATAATATTTCTCCTCCCAAAATAGATAAATCTACTTTTTTCAAATCAGAATTAACTGCCATTTCCGGAAGTGGCTGATTAATATCCACAAAACCGGCACCATTAATTTGAGAAACTTCCTCATATGCATTCCACAAACCATGAGTAGATGGTTCAAACCGCATATTATCCAAAATAGGAGATTCCTCTGTCAAACTATTCACAAAATGCTGTTGCTTTTGAGCCAAAGAAACAGCAATTTCTTTTAATGTATAATTCATTACATATCCTTTCAAAATTTAATTTACTGATACCTGCCAACTGCCAAGCCAAAAAATTTAATCATGAAACATCTCTCTGAAAAATGCCACCGGATCAAATTTTTCATCACTATTTTGAATTGCTCCGAAACTGATCGGATTATCTTCTGAGATGGCCTCTCCCAATCGGCAAAAAATTTGCATCATACGTTTTGTACCGAGCGCTTCTTCCATACGTACAACAGCATCTTCATCATCTTGAGAAAAAAGACGTATACCTCTTTTCATTAATTCTGTATTACGTTGTGCTTTAGCCCCCCATTCACGTTGTTGCTCTTCCATTTCTGCTTGTGATTGTTCCAACCATTTTTGTTCCTCTTCGGTTTGTTGCATTGTTCTGTTTTCAACATACCAATCGTAGAGCGCTTGTGCAGATTGTGGCAAAATATTATTTTGAAGACACGCTTGTTTAAATGACTCTCCGAATGCTTCATCTTCAATCGTAAAATTCAATTTAAACCCGGTCGTATCTTCTGGCATCCCCAAACGAGAATAAAGTTTTTGAAAAGCTTCTTTATCACCGTCCTTTGGAATAGCAATTCGAGAAGAATAAGCTTTCTCTAATTCACGATAAGAATGAAGCAACTCTGCCGGTGTTTTCATTCCTTTCTTTTCAAGATAACTAACCTCTTCACCAGAAATTTTTCCCCATTCAGATTGTGGTGATAAAAAATCTTGTTCATTTTGTTTTTCAGGCATACAAAAGTTATCGGAGACTGCCTGTTTCTCCGGCTCTAAAATATCATCCATTTTCTTTTCCTAAAAAAATAAAATTAAAAAAAAGACATTAAAAAATCAATTAAACTTCCAATTCCTGATTCAGTTCATCAGCTCTATTTTCTTCTTGTTTAGCCAAATGAAAAACCTCTCTTTCATCAAGCGCCAAATATTTAATAATCAAATCAAACATTCGTCGTTTTCCAAGCAAAAAAGCCGCCGCATGCACATCAAACCGATTTTGATTATCATAAAAATAAGACCGACAATTTTTACCGAGTTCACCTCTTCCACCTGCTTCCTCTCGCAAAAAGCAAATTACTTTTTTTGCTTCCGGCCTTAATTTTTTTTCTTCATCCAAAAAAATTTTTTGAAAAGCTTTCACCAATTCAAATTCCTTTTTCATTTTACAAAAAAACATTTTTATCCTTTCTAAAAAACTACTCTTGCGCTATTTTAGACATTGTTTCTTCTGCGGTTAAAACAATTTTGCTGCTCACCCCGTAATAATCTGCAATTTGACGTAAGGCATTTTCCATATCAAACATTTTCAAAATTTCCGGATTTGTTTGCGCCATTGATAAAGCTGTCTCAATTGTTTTATATAATCCCAAAACAGCACCTGATTCCTGCATATGCACTGCCGGACTTTCATACTCAATAGCAATAGAACCATCATACATCAATGCATCCGGCACATCATCAAATATCCCATACCTGGCTAAAATTTCCAATTCTCTTTCCACATTTCCGGAAAGCCATTCTGCCGCAATACGTTCACACATCGGTGCCAATAACATTGATTTTTCAAATTCTCTTTTTTCCACTTCGGTTGCAGTCATTTGTTTAGACTGTGTCAAAGATTGAAACAACGGCACCAAAAATGCCCGCTCGATTGCTGCCCGAATTTCTCTTTGCATATCAACAGTAATAGCTAAATTATTCCCATATTGCATCGAAACCGCAGCCGGTTTTCCCTGATTATCCAAACCACCTCGAATAACTGCTCCAGCAGAACCCAATTTGTTTGCATCCACAAGTCCCATATTTGTTAAAATCGGCGGATTAGCTTGCAGTTGTCCTGTTCTTAAAATTGTTTTACCCATTTCATTTGCCGTCAACATATCATAAAAAGCTTGCATTGCCGGACTATCGCCATAAGAACTTCCGGCAATTCCCAAAAAGCGCGGCGCCATATAAGGACAACTGTTATAACCTCCTTCATGCACAATACGTCGTTGTTCTATTTCCAAGTGCACACTGGCATATTTCATTCCTTTGAAATCTTGACATCCGACCACATAATCATCTCGCTCAAAAACAGCATGCAAAAACTTAAATTTTTTCTCTATACCACGTTGCACTGCTTGTTTAATTTCTGCAGAAACAGCCTCACCAAATTTTTGCATAGCTTCGTTAGCAGAAAGTTCATACACCCGAAAAACCGCCGCCAATTGACCGCGATCATTTCTCTGAATATACACTTCTTTCACCGGAATAGCCCTATACACCAATCCGTATCCGATATCATCTTCAACCATCCAAATACCATGCCCGTATATACCCAATTGACTAAACAACACATCTGTCTCCGAGGCAAAATTAGAATTCGCCGCATATCGCACTTGAAACAAAACATCTGTCACATACTCTAAATATTGTTTAACTTCAGTATCATCAGCTAATGCCGGATTGGTTGTTTTCAATCGATGCCATCGTTCTGTAGAAGGAACCATCACAGATTTCATACTGGCACAAAAACAAGATAACGCATTTCTCGCTGTTGAATCAAAAATAGCCTGTTTAACTCGTCCCCGTTCATCTGTTTTAAAAAGTTCAGAATTAACCGCACACATTTCCGCCGCCTTGTCCCACATAGGTTCCCAACGAGCTCTTTCCGCTTTCATGGCCGCTAATTTTCTAAATAAATTTTCAACTTTCACAGAAGTTTTATTATCACCATTCATCATCACACTCCTAAAAAAATTACGCTCCGAGAGAACGCTTTTTATCATCTTCATTTTTCAAAGATAACAATTGTGAAACAGCCCCCATTTTACGTTTGCGTTTTTTCTCCAATTCAAACTCAATTTCGTTATTGTCAACAATCTCCGGAACAACTTCTTCTGGTTGTTTCACAACTTTCACTTTTGGTGATTTAAAAACCGAACTCATATCAATCTCCATAAAAAAATAAATTATATTAAAATTCACTTCAAATTACAAATAGACATTATCATCAATAAACGCATAATCCCTATTTTTCCCGTTTGCTTTCAGCAAAAAATCTACATTTTGCAAAGCAAATGTTAATGCCAACGCATCGCCCACATCCGTTGAACGTCCTAATCTTTTTTTAATTTCAGATTTAGCTTCCAATTGTAATCTCCCGATTGCATCAAAAAACATTTGCGGCGCTGTCAAATCTTCAACCAATCCGTCGGTTTTAGGCAATTTAACCGGCAGTGAAGATTTCAACCAATCCCGCAATCTCGCCCACATTTCAGCACGTTTATTAACAAATCGCTCCGGATTATCGGCACGTTCTCCAAAATTAACCGCCATCACCACTTCAGCAAATCCTTCTGAAATTAAAATATCATAAACCCCTGCCCCCAATCCGCCGACATCAATAAAAACTTTTGCCGGTGAATGATCCACAATTATTCCTGCAATCAAATGAGCAACTTGTACCACATCCAATTTAGTAAATGTCTGCAAACTTAAAACCTGCCTTCCCCGTCTTAAACAAACAGCAGTTTTATCATCACCAAAACGTGCCACATCAACTCCTGCTAATAAAACCGCCGCATTCAAAGGAACCGTAACCTCATTACTCATAGCTTTAAAAACATCCATACGCGCAATTAAATGATTACCAGCTTCTCGTCGCGGTTCTCCTTCCCACACATGCAAATATTCTTCAAAATTTTCCTGTTTCATTTTCAGTGCTAATTTTTTCATATTATCCGGACAAAACGGATTATCATAATAATTTACTTTTCTCACAATAGTATCCTCATCCGGTTTAAGTGCCAATGCTTTCCAAACCGGATCTGCTTCTTCTTCACGATTAAGTGAAAGCCATATTTCCGCATTAGGTTTACGAATAGTCGGATTTAAAATTTCCCATGCTCTGGCAGAAATTTTTTGTGCTTCTTCACACCAACAAATATCCACCCCTTCCACAGATTTAATATATTGTGCATTATGCTCCATAATCCCCTTAAAAATAAATTTTGATCTGTTTTTAAGATTAACAATTCTATCTTCATAAAGGCGATATTCATTATCCAAACCATAATAATGTATTCTGTCGGCAATTAATTTATATACAGAATCTCTAATAGAATTTTGCACCTCTCTCACACAAGCAATAAGCAATGTTTTACTGGTTGCCAAAGTTAACAAAGCATCCGCAAACGCAAAAGATTTTCCGCCGGCACGTCCTCCATAATAAAGTTTATAGCGAACTTTCGCGGTTAACAATTCCTGAAAAGCCCGCGCCAATTCCACTTTCATACCTACCTCATTATCAGATAAATTTAACGGTAATTTCAGTTGTTTTGTTTTCTGCTTGTTCATCATCATTAAAACCGACAAACGGATCAGGACATGCTTTTTGTGCCAACCATTTATTTGTCTCAATCAAAAGCTTTGCCGTTGATGTATCAATTTCTCCTGCTTTCAAATTCAAAGCCAATGTTCTGATATCATCTGTACATTGGTCTGCATAATCGGAAAGTGCCAATTGAAAATCTTCTCTTAAATCAGGATATTTTCCCATCAATTGATAAAACTCTTTTGTTGTCATTTTTGCCTGCACACAAGCTCCATAAAGCGAACATCCTTTTCGTATAGCTGCAAACACGTCTGCTAATTTAAATTTTCGCCCCATTAATTCCTCAAAAAAAAGGTTCCGAGCAACAACTCTCGGAACCCTCTCATTTAAAATGACACTCATGAAATTTAAACTTTAAAAAGTATAGAATTTTTGATTCAACTTTTTATATACATTATTCCATGATAAAAAAGTTTATATCACCGACTAACACCAATGTCAATAGTTTTGCCCTCTCCCGAGTTTAAAAATATTTCCATTAAAAACAATATTTTAAACAAATTGTGTATATTTTTTTTACGCCGTTGACTAACAAAAGACCAAAGTTTAGCCTAAAAACATGAAAAATCTATACCAAACACTATATAATTTCGACCTTTCCAAGCTTATCCGCAACCGCATAAAAAAAGCCGATAAGCCTTTTTGGATATCATTTTTCAGCCTTTTTATCGCCTTAAATCTGATTTTTCTGTACCATGGCGCACATTTCTTATTTGGCGATCATGACTGGCGTTATCTAAAAGACGGCATTAAGCCAGACGCCGGCCTTTTTGAAGGACGTTTTAGCCAATTCATCCCCATAAACTTATTAAGTTACGGCGAAATTCTACCCATCATCAACAATTTGCTCGGTTTTTTAGGATTTAGCTTAGGTATTGCTTTATTAGCCAGATATTGGCGCCTTCCTCACAAAACCAGCACCTATGTTTTATTCACCCTATTAACCGGCATTACCCCTTACATATTATCCTTTATGTACTTTGCTTTTTTAATTATTCCGGTTTTAAGTTGGAATTTATTCATCATCGGAGCATTGCTGATTTCCGAAAAAGAAACATCTTTTTCTTTAACCAAAAGCATGTTAGCTATTGCTTTAATAACCTTTGCTCTGGGCGGATACCCACCGGTCATAAACCTCATAGGAGTTATCTTAATCGCTCGCTTATTATTTACCTTAATCATCGAAAAAATTTCGATACGACTCCTTATAAAACGTTACTTCTGGAGCTTTTTAAATATCATCTTCAGTCTCTTAATCTACAAACTTATTCTGCTCTTTCTTTCTCACTTGCACCTGATAAATGAGAGTTATTATAATTTACAAATCATCCACTTCAGTGAATGGTATAACAAAGCTCTGCTCGTTCTTAAAGATGTCTTTTTGCAATTCGGTGCTACTCTTCCTTTCATCACCGCTTCTTACAAATTTCTCATAACCAGCATCGTCATACTGGCTGTTATAGTTCTTTTAATAACCAAAACTATTCCTCTAAAACGTCGTTGTTTAGGCCTCTTTCTGCTTTTTCTGACCTTTTTAGCCGGATTAATCACCTTATTTTTATCACCTTCAATCAAAGAAACAGAATTCTCCCCACGTATAGATTTCTTCGGTTTTATGTATGCTATTTCTGCTTCTTTTGCACTTCTCTTAAAAAGTTCCTCAAAACCACTCAAAAACTTTTCTGTCTTACTTGCAATAGCAACCATCTTTTGTAGCACTCATCTTCTCTTTGAAGCGCAAAAGGTATGGAAACTTGGGTTTGATAGCGAACTGGCTTTATACAAACGCATTGCCAAACGTTTTCAACATGATGAATTATTCAATCAACACAATCATTATATCGTTGTTCAAGGTGGAGGTTTCTCTCTTCGCCCCAGGTTCTACCACACTCCCTACCGTTATTCCAGTGATGATTTACTCTCCATCGCTTACATTCCCGGTATGGCTTCCGGCGTCATGTGGAATTATTATGCCCCACATCCCTATGCCGATCCGACATCATACGTATACACCTTTCATCCGGATGAAACTTTCCGTCAAAAACTAACTCAAGCCAAACCCTGGCCATCACCGGAAAGCATTTACGTTGGCGGATATTGGATACTTCTGGCACTAACCACTGATGGTCTTGAATACTTGCGTCAAAATTACTTACCTTAAAAATAGCACAAAAAAAGGGGAACTGCTCTTGCGAACAATTCCCCTTTTTTTTTTACTGAGTTAAAATTTTTAGATGATGGAGTACTTAGTGTTTTCCAGTGCTGCCTCACCGAAAATATCTGCCAACTCGCTGTTAGCAAACAACGCTCTGAAAGCTGCATTGCAAAGTGGATAATTGGCAATCAAATACCCAATCTCCATCAATTTGCCTCTCTCAATCAGTGCAATCTGTCCCTCTTTTGAAAGACTGCGCACAGAGAGATAAATCATGATTTCGCGATGATTTCTCTTCTTTATGAAGAGCGCTTCATTCTCAGGGGAGAATGCACGAGCTTTGATGTAAGTCTCTCGATACAATCTTCGTCCATGGAGGATCAAATAAGCTTCTCCTTGAATTGTCAGCTGGTTCTCAATAAGAAACTGAACTATCTTCTCACTGTCGCTTTTTTCTCTGTACTGATACTTAAGGATTGCAACGTCACCTCCCGCAGGATTATATTGCAGAACGTAAGGTATCAGTATACCAAGAGGCGCTACTTTAAAGAAGAACAGCTCCACCTCGCGGTCTAATGGAAAGCGTTCCAAGCAATCTCTTTGCACAACTTCTGAATCAAAACGAATCAGAATATACTGACCAATAAGATAGCGCACATGCTCGTCTTTCTCATTTTTATACCAGAACATCAAGTTCTCATGGCTGGCATACATTCTGGCAATTTTTGCCTCACGTGGTGCCAGATTACCGAGAGTAATCACTTCCTTGACCAATGCATCGTCTCCACGCATGAGAATATCGCATTGCGCAAATCGTGAGATTCCTGTTGCAAGCAACCGTCTCAGTTCATTGCTATCGAAACGCTCCAAGGCATCTTGCTCGGGAAGTTCCGGCACATAGAACTTATCGACATGTTCCTTGACCATCTCGTAAGGTGCATAATCGAGAAATGCTTTCATGATTCCAGGGTTGCTTGCAATCCATGCCAACAACGCTTGAGCCAAAGCCCAATTGTTCAGCTTAAACAATTCGATCGCGGCCTTCAGTGAAAGACCATACTCTTCAATGTAGACCTGCAATGGTTCTAACAACCCTCTCTGCACCAAGGCAACTTCTTCTTCTGGTGAAAAAGGACCATCAAAGATGGCATCAATTAACTCATCCAACTTGGCGCGAAGCACAAGCTGTACACTCTTAAAATGTTTTCTCATTTTTTTAATAATTGTTAATAATCTAGATAATAATTCTCAAAGTTATCAAACTATACACTAAATATGATAAACTGTCAAGCATAGTTTTTGACAAAAAAATGACAATATTTTAGCTTGACACCACTTAAACAGTGCATTATAACAAACGCTATATTACAGAAAGGATAAAATAATGCTTTGTGTTTACCACTCGGCCGATCATGATGGCAAAGGTTCTGCCGCAATTGTTAAATATATAAATAAAGAATGCGAATTACTGGGTTTTAACTATGATCAGGAAATTCCTTATGATGAAATAGCCAAACATGATGAAATAATAATTTGTGACATTTCATTTCCGATGGAATATATGTTCAAACTCCATAGCGAAAAAAATCTCATCTGGATAGATCACCACGCTTCTGCTATTTCAGCCTATGAAGATTATCTTAAAGAACATGAAATCGGTTTCGGTATCAAAGGTCTTCGTGCTGTCGGTACAGCCGCTATTGAATTAACCTGGAAATATTTCTTCCCACAAAAAGAAGTTCCCGAAGGTGTAAAACTCCTCGCATTAAATGATTTGTTTGATTTAAAAGATAAACGCGTTCGTCCGTTTGAATTTGCATTTTTATCCTTAGGGGTCAACCGCCCTTATGAAAAAGTTTGGCGCGATTTGTTTGAAGATAAAATTGACATTCCGCAAATGGTAGAAAAAGGCAATGCTATTCTATCCTATATTAGAAATCGTGATTATCGACTTGTTCGCAATATGGCTTTTGAAGGAACTTTCCAAAACATGCGTTTCATTGCCGCCAATATGGCTCAAGCCAGTTCTGATTTTTTTGAATCATTGGATAACATTAAAAACTATCATTTTATGATTAGTTTTTCCTTAAATAAACGCAACAAATGGAATTTATCTTTCCGCACCACCAGAGAAGATGTTGATGTTTCCGCCATTGCTGCTACACTTGGTGGTGGTGGCCATAAAAAAGCTTCTGGTGCTTCCGGACTGACAGAATTACCTGTCTGGATGAAAGAAAACATTCGTGAATGGACCAAATATAATTAAAGATCATGACAACTGATGAAGAATATATGCTTTTAGCTCTCAAAGAAGCACGCCTTGCCGCCAAAGAAGATGAAGTTCCGATTGGCGCTGTCATTGTTTCTTCAACCGGAGAAATATTAGCTACAGCCCATAACAGCGGCGAACACGGTATTCATGCCATGGCTCATGCCGAAGTTCAAGCCATGTCTTTAGCTGCCATCCAAACCGAACAAAAAAGATTATGGGATTGCACTTTATATGTAACCATAGAACCATGCGCCATGTGTGCTGCTGCCATTTCTTTAATGCGTATCAAACGAGTTGTTTTCGGTGCCGAAAATAAAAAAGGCGGCGCTGTAATAAATGGTGTGCGTTATTTTGAAAATCACACTTGTAATCACAAACCTCAAATCACTTCAGGCGTTTTAAGTGATCATTGTGGAGATTTATTAAGTGCTTTCTTTCAAAGCAAACGTCAATAATCTTATTGGGGATAGAATAGTATATTATTGAAATTTAGATAACCGAGACTTATTATAACACCGTAAAAAAACATTTTTAGGAGATAAAACATGAAAAAAACATTAGTTGCACTTTTTGCTGTTTTGTTTGCATTTAACGCCAATGCCGTAGATTTAGTCGGTGGTTTGAATAAAGTTTCAACCACAGCTGATACAGCTGCCAAGACAATTGAAGCACAAAAAGCTGCAAACGAACAAGCTAAAGCAAATTCTGCCGCTGTTGTAGATCAAGCCAAAGCAGATGCCCAAGCAGCTGTAGAAGCTAAAAAAGCAGAAGCTTTAAAAGTTGTTGAAGATCAAAAAGCTGCCTCTGATGCCAAAACAGCCGAACAAAAGAAGGCTGTAGAAGACACAAAAAACAGCTTAAATAATCTTAAAAACGCATTTTCAAAATAATATCTAAACTTATCAGAAGAGAACTGCTTACCATCAACAGTTCTCTTCTTTTTTAAGAAAGAGAAATTACCTTGCTAAAACACATTATCCGCACCATATTTCTTATCAGTTTACTTTCGGCTTGTATTATACATTCGCCCAATCATTTTTACAGTGCTGAATCAGTTCTCATTAGTGGTAACCAAAACAAAGTTTATCTCACCACTCCGCAAAGTGATATTG
>JAGCRL010000015.1 GCA_017964705.1 Alphaproteobacteria bacterium | reverse complement strand
CGATGACGACTTCGTAGACGACGACTTCGAAGGCCGCGAGGCCGAAGAGGAGTGAATCCAATCCAAAACACGAACAAAAATCCCCCAAGTCAGCAGACTTGAGGGATTTTTTTTGCAAATTGTTTTTTATTTTGAAGCTATCTTGACGATGAAAAGTTTTTATCATATATTCCAATAGGAAATGCATAAAAGGTGAAAATATGGAATTGCGTAAAGTTACAACTAAAGATGATGTTGAAATGGTGAGAAGTTTCTTTTATGAAATATTTAAGGAAGAAACGCAGTATGATTTAGGTCATTTTGAAAAAGCTATCAGCGGAAAACATGATTTGAAACGATTAGAGTATTATCTGGGTTATGAGGGTAATGAAGTGGTCGGGGTTTCGGGAGTGTATGCCGATAAAAATGAGGAGTGTTGGTTGGGATGGTTCGGAGTGCGTCCGGAATGTCGTCGAAAGGGATATGGGGCGGCGATGTTGGATTTGCAACTGGAGATGATGAAAAATTACGGCTATAAAGTATGCCGACTTTATACGGATAAGGTTATTAATAAAATTGCGGTTAAATTGTATACTAAGAAAGGTTTTCAAAAAGATTTTGCGTATAAGGGAAATAATATTACAATGGCAAAATCATTGGATAATGTGACGGTGGCGGTTAAATGGAAAGGGAAACCTTTGGGATTTGTTTAAAAAAATTTTTAAGAAGAACGATGATGAAAAAGTTATTTTTATATGTTCACGGTAAAGACGGTGATGCTAAAGAGGCAGAACATTATAAAAAAATTTTTGTAAACGCAGATGTAATAGGGTTGGATTATAAAAGTGTTACACCGTGGGATAGCAAAGAAGAATTTATGAGAGCGTATCAAACGCTTTCTAAACAGTATGAAAGTATCAACATTATTGCTAACAGTCTTGGGGCGTATTTTGCGATGAACGCGTGGGCAGATAAAAAAATTGAGCGAGCGTTTTTTATTTCGCCTGTGGTGGATATGGAAAAATTGATTGAGAATATGATGTTTTGGGCGGATATCAGCGAAGAAAAATTGGCAGAAAAAAAGGAAATAGCTATTTCGCCAGGGGAAATATTATCGTGGAAATATCTTTGCTATGTGCGAGCGCATCCGATTGTGTGGAATGTGCCGACAGATATTTTGTATGCCGAAAAAGATCATTTGATCTCTAAAGAAACAATTTATGATTTTGCTCGCTCTCATCAGGCAATAGTGACAGTGATGAAAAACGGGGAGCACTGGTTTCATACCGAAAAACAAATGGAGTTTTTGGATAATTGGCTGATGGAATGCCTAAAAAAGAAAAAGTAAAAATTGGCGATATTAATCTAAGTCATTTTGTGTGATGTGCAGTTTTAGGATGTTTTTTAATTGTTCGCAATTTTTTTGTGAAAGATATGACGGGGCAATCATGAAAGGTGAAAGACCTGATTTTAGCATATTTTTTTGAGAATAAGTGAGGTGGTATTTGGAAAGATCTTCAATCTCCAGCACCCAGAAAACGGATTTCTCAATATTAATTGTTCTGAGACAGATGATATCTTCCCACAATAATTTATCAGAATTATTTATTCTGATGTGTGTCGGGGTAATTTCTATATAGGCTTTAAATTTGTATAATATAGCACTAAGTATGAAAATGCAGGGTATATATAAAGCAAATCCATACAGTTGTATTGTTGTATATGTGAAATTATAGAATTTTATTACTAGAAAATAATAATACAAAGGAATTGTAGAGATGATACCTCCAAGTATAAAAAGTGGAAGTTTATATTTTCGATGAAATTTATAACAACTTGTGCGCATAATTTCATCTTGATATTCAAAATCGTTTTGCGGGATGCGTTGTCTTAAGATGGTTTTTAATTGTTCATAATCTTGTTTGGATAGATCTAATGATGTAATAAAAAAAGGAGAAAAACCGGTATATAGATTAAGTTTTTGAACAAAAGTGAGTTTGTATTTGGAAAGATCTTTAACTTCAAGTGACAAAAAAGCGGTGCTCTTATGAATAGTTGCATTAAGGTAGGTGATATCTTTCCACAATAATCTATCAAAATTGCCAATTTTAATGTATGTTGGGGTAATTTCTATATAGGCTTTTTTGCTAAATAAGCTAAAACAAAATACTATAACACCTAATCCAAAGAAAAGTATTGCCGAATATCCGACTAATTTATCTGAAAGGGTGCCTTTTTCATCTATTATCATAAAATAACCACCAACGATAAAGATGGCGCATGCCAGTATACAAAGTAAAAGTTTAGATTTATTTTTATAAAATCTGATATGTTCCGTATCCATGATTTTTGTTCCAAATTTAATATATAAAAACAATTGTAATTTAACAGCGGTTTACAAAAAAATCGTTAAATTATGAGGGGAGATTTTGGTTATGATTGATGGTCTTTGGATTTGATATGAGTGGCTGAGGTTTTTAATTGCGGAATAACGGCAGTTGTTTCTACCAACTCATTAAAGGCGGCTCGTAATTCAGGATTATCGGGGGCGATACCTTGAAGGTTGCGGTTGGTTGTTTCATCAATTTTTGCTTCACGTTTGGCTTGAGAGGTAACAACTTGTTCCGGTGGCAAGTGTTGTAAAATTTCTTGAGTAATTTTTGCAAAATTTTCTAACCCTGCTAACAGAGCATCTTGACCTTTGGGAGTAGGATAATCCGGCTGATAGCCGATGCCTTCCAGTTTTTCTCCGTTAGGACCGGAAAAGCCTTCCGGCGGGACGGCTATTTTTAAGCCATAGGGCAAAGGAATAGATGTTGATGGAGTTGCGGCCGGATGATATTGAACTACACCGTAACTATGCTCACCCAAAGTGCGTACGAACGGATGTTCACGTAAACGACCGATGGTCTGTTCCGCATTTGAGCCGGTGGATTGGTCGGTTAATACCAAAATCGGCTTTTGGTAGCCTAATTTCGGATTAAACGGATGAGCTTCGGCCCAAGGTGTGTCGGTTTGATGGTATTGAGTGTTTTGTCGTTCATGCATTAATCTTAAACGTGCTTTTTTATTTGTATAGCTGTTATAATCTTCTTGTACCATGAAAGCATAACTTAATTTGGCGGCTAAAGTATCCATTTTAAGATGTCTTTGCGGTTCGGTTGAGACGGTGTTTCCATATAACGTGCGAGCGATATAGTCGCCGATATAGGGCCAGCCGCCAAGATTGCCGCGTAAATCTAAAATCAGCGCATCACAAAGAGTGTGTTCCTGTTTGGAAAATTCTTTAGCTAAAGCAGTGTAATCTTTGATTAAGTCTTTGTTTAATTGACCATTTGCGGCTATGGCATCAAAACGTTTCATGCCGATTATCATGAGATTTTGACCGTGGTGATTGATTTTGGTCATGCGCCAAGTTTTGCCTTGTTTATCGGATAAAATTTTGGCACCATTTTGTTGTAAAAGCTCAAATTCTTCGTCATAAAATAAATTTTTTCCGACTTGGCGGCGCTTTGAATAGAAATGTTCAAGTATGCCGCGTTGGGAGGAATCAATATTTTGTTGTTGTAAGTAGGTGGTAAGTTCTTTCTTAAAAGCAGCATGGTCTTGTTTGTTTAAGGTCATACCGATAGGAGTGCCTTGTGAATTGTAAACATTAAAGTGATTATCCGGAAGATGTTTTTTGGCAAACAGGAAAAGTTTTTTGCCCATGTCTGCTAGGTTACATTCATCTTTGCAACTTAGATATAATTTTACAAATTCGGTTTTAAATTTATTTTTTACAGCGTCTGAAAAAGTGATGTTTTCGAATGCTTTGGGGGCAAAACCGGGATGTCCTTCGCTGATATAACGTGCAAAAACAGCGAGCATTTTTTGTTGTTCTTTGGGGGATAATTTTTCATCAGCAGCTTTGGGTGGTTTTGGTAACACCATATCTAAATCAGATGCCGACGAAACAATCTGTTGAAAGGCGATATCTATTTCTTTTTGTGTTGCCATTTAATATCCCATTTCATAATCATCATCAATTTCATATTCTTCTTCTTGTTGCTTTCTTCGTTCTAGTTCTTTTTGTTGTCGTTGTTGTTCTCGTTTTAGTTCTTCCAGGTCTTCTTGTTGTTGTTGCCTGTTTCTGGTATGAGTATAGCCATAGCTAATTTCTTTTTCTTGGAAATTGGTTGGTTGGCTGGTTGAAGATGAACTGCGTGAATTATTACGAATATTTATGCGAGATCTCATTAAATTGCAGTAATTATTGATTTTAGATTGCGTTTGGAGATCAATTTTATAAAATTCTCCTGAGTAGATTACTGATTGTAGGGTGTCTAAGCATTCTTGCTGCAGTGTTTGATTGGTTGAACAGTGGTTAAAGATTTCATTGTAGATTACATCGGCAGATCCACCGGCATAAGCAGGATTATCTAAACTAATTTTTTTATATGCCTTTAATAGATTAGAAACATCATCCGGATATCTGAATTTGCTTTTGTTTTGTGATAGTGCCTCATAAGCAGTTTTGGCGCAATATTCCGAAGGTTTAGTTTTGCAGATAATAGAGGTTATATTTTCGATTGTTTTATTGGGGTTAACTATAGCAGATAAGTCTGCTATATAAAATCTTAGTGCCTCATTTGAACGATATTCACTTACTTTAGAATAACCTTGAAGAAGGTTTGAGGCTGTGCTATGAATAATTTTGTTTTCTTCAGGAGTGGGGGTTTTACTTTGTTGTTTAAGAGTTCTGATTTGAGAGAGCAAATCACAAGATATATCATTAAGCAAATCTGCAGATAGGTATTGGGCTGGTGAGCCAGACGGATTATTTTCTATAATATTTGTAGCGGCAATGGCAGCGTTATTATAAAGAGAAAGAAGATTGGTTAAATTTTTATCATTAAAGTCACCAACTTCTTTTAGTGCTTCTATAAGAGCTCTGGGGTAGTGTTTGGGACAGTTTGCAGCAGCAATGCAGGCTTGTGTGAAAATAAATCTACAAGCAGCTTCATCTTGACTGCTACTATCATAAAAAATTTTAGCTTGGTCCCAGGCGGCTTCATACATACTTGTGTTTGGTGTCATTTTCTCTCTTCCTCATGAAAATGTAATATTTAGGTAGATTATACTACAAATCAGAAGCTAATGCAATAATTTTTTGAGAGGCATGACAGAGGGGCTAAAAATGCGGATTTTTTTCTATCAAAATCAGGGGAACCAGCATTTCTCGGTTGGTCAGACCGTAATGTGCACCAGGTAAATATTTGTGGCAATCATTCGGAAAACGTTGAGCCAAACTTTTTTCTGAGGTGGAAATGAGGAGATAATCTCCTAAAAAGTCTTTAGCATAAGGATGAGCGGGGCCAACGCCGAATAAATTCATGTTAAGTGCTGTTTGCGATTTTATAAGCATAAAATCCTGAGCTAAATAGCGGTTAAACAGAGAAAGAAAGGTTGTTTCTTTTTCCGGTTTTAAAAAGATGGCTTGGGCACGCATATCCAGCGACAAAGGTGCAGCTAAACAATCCATTAAATCCGGATAATCGTTTAAGAAAATGTCTTTTTTGTTTTGTATGTGCCCGTGATCGGCGGTGATGATAACCAAGGAATCATCTAAAGCGGCGCAAAGTTGCTTTATTTTTGAGTTTAGGTTTTTTAAAACCTGTTTGATGTTTGGCGAATAAGGGCCGAATTTGTGGCTGGTTGAATCCGGATCGGTCCAATAGGCGATGATAAATTGAGAGCCAGGTTTTTTGGTTTGGGCTTTAATGCGTTGGCAGGATTCATCAAAACTTGAAACACCGCCGGGGCGTATGAATGCGGGGAAAACCTCGGTTGTTTGAACGGTCGGATTTGTGTTTTTTATTTTTTCAAAAATATGTGTATAGGACATTTTTTGCGTAACATTTTGGGGGATATCTTGACCGGTGTAAAAATTTTTGTTAGTAAAAAGTTCAACAACAAGCCCTAAATCTTTGAAATATGGTGACCAACCGAGCCAACCGTGTGCAACAGGGGGCAAACCGCTGTAAAAAGTTGTGGTGGCAGCAGTGGTGGTGGGGGGAAAAACAGAAGAAATCCGTTTTTTGATGTGGCGCCTTAAAAATGAAAAAAACGGCAGGTTGTGTTGCAGCATATCAATGCCCATGCCGTCTAAGATAATCAGAATAACGTTTTTATGATTATGCTTTAATGCTTTTTCTAACAAGGGTAGCGGGGCAATATCGGTTTTAACCCCGTAATGACGCAACAAAGCGTTGGGGATTCCTAAGATGGAGCAATCATAATCAGGATAGAATAGTTTTAATTTCATAAATCAGCCTCGTGAATTTTTTTGTGCTTTCCAAAGATCGGCAAGTTCTATAAAACGTGTGTTAAAGGTTTTTCTTAGGTAACGTTCGATTTTTTGCGGATTTTTGACTTTATCTAAAGCAGTTTGCATTTGTAAAAAGGCTGGGCTTTCCTGATCTCCGTTTTTATAAGCTAATGAAGAATAACGAGCCGATAAAAGATAAAGATCATCTTTTTGATAACGGGCACCGGCTTCTCCGAAATCTTTGAGTTGAATGGTTTCATTGGGTTGTAGAAAATCGCCTAAGCGTAAGAATAATTCTCCGCGTTTTAGGTTATCTTCAAAAGTTTCAGAGGGGAAAATGCTAATCATCTTATTGAAAATGTGTTTTTTAGCTTCTCTGGTGGTGGTGTTTTCAAGATCTTTGTTATAAAAAATCAATAAGTTACGGGCGTGTTCGGCCATTTGTTTATAAGCATCCATATCAGGATGTCTATCGGTGGTGGAAATAATGCCACGCTCAATCCATAAGCGATATTCTCGGGCAAGATGGCGATATGATGAATAAAGGAATTGTTCACGAATTTTGCTTAGAGGGTATTTCTTTTCGGTTTCTAGTAAGAAAGTTTCCATTTTGGCAGAGCCTTCAATGAAATCTTTTCCGGAGATACCAAAGTTAAAAACACTTTTTTCCAGGGTTTTGTATTTTATTTTATCTGTTTCAGACAGAAATTTGAGAATGTTGTTATTTATCATTTTCCCCTCCTTAAAAATATGCTCTAGTTTAATGTATTATTTAAGGGGAGTCAATAAATAGTTTTATGAAAGCATTTAAAAGAGGGCGAAATATAATAAAAATGCTTGACTAATAGCGGATTGTTTTTCAAAATACAACAAAATTTGGATTTTTAGAATGTTCTTTTTACAGATATTCATAAGCAGGCTGGCAGAACAATAGAGAAATTTGCTAGAGTTGTGCCGTTGTTTATGTAAAGGAGAAAAAATGATTGATATTAAATTGATAAGGGAAAACCCGGAACTAGTTAAAGAAAATATAAAAAATAAATTTCAAGATAAAAAATTACCTTTGGTGGACGAAGTTATTGAATTAGATAGAAAAAATCGCGCAGCCATTACAGAGATTGAGGCGTTGCGGGCAAAAAGAACCAAAATTTCTAAAGAAATCGGAAGCTTGATGGTGCAAGGCAAAAAAGAGGAGGCAGAGGCTATTAAAGCTGAAAGTGGTGCTATCGGAGATAAAATTATTGCCTTGGAAGGAGAGCAGGAAACTCTTCAAGAAGAAATTCGTAAACGGATGATGGTTATTCCGAATATTATCGATGCAACGGTGCCGATTGGCGAAGATGATACAAAAAATGTGGAAATAGAAAGATTTGGCGAGCCGGTAGTGCCGGAATTTGAGGTGCCATATCATACCGATATTATGGAAGCATTTGACGGGATTGATTTGGATAGCGCCAGACGAGTGGCCGGTAACGGATTTTATTATTTGCAAGGGGATATTGCCCGTCTTCATTCTGCGGTGTTATCTTATGCACGGGACTTTATGATTGATAGAGGGTTTACTTATTGTGTGCCGCCGTTTATGATCCGCTCGCAGGTGGTTGAAGGAGTGATGAGCTTTGCGGAAATGGATGCAATGATGTATAAAATTGAGGGAGAAGATTTGTTCTTAATCGGAACATCTGAGCATTCGATGATTGGTAAATTTATTGACCAGATTATTCCGGAAGAAGAGTTGCCTTATACATTGACAAGTTATTCACCTTGTTTTCGGAAAGAAAAAGGCGCACACGGTTGGGAAGAGAGAGGTATCTACAGAATCCATCAATTTGAAAAGCAAGAAAGGAGTGTGATTTGTAAGCCTGAAGAAAGTATGGCTTGGTATAATAAACTGTGGCAAAATACGGTTGATTTGTTCCGCTCGATGGATATTCCGGTGCGGACATTAGAGTGTTGCTCAGGGGATTTGGCTGATTTGAAAGTGAAGTCTTGTGATGTGGAAGCATGGTCACCGCGGCAAAAGAAATATTTTGAAGTCGGCTCTTGCTCGACATTGGGTGATGCACAAGCACGGCGGCTTAAAATTCGGGTTGCCGGTAAAAACGGGAAGAAATATTTTGCGCATACCTTGAATAATACGGTTGTGGCACCGCCAAGGATGTTGATTGCCTTTTTGGAAAATAATCTGCAAGCAGACGGAAGTGTGCTAATTCCTGAAGTTTTAAGACCTTATATGGGAGGGAAAGCGGTATTGTTGCCAAAGAAAAAGTAAGCTTTAATACCGATTTTTAAGGCAAAATCCCGTCTTTTAGGCGGGATTTTTTTGAATGAAGTGAAGCGATTTTAAATAATTTATTTATCTTTTTAGATTATAATTACTAAAAATTTATAGCAAAAAATGTGTTTTGAAAAATGAGATTATTTGATTGAAAATATGCGGCTAAGTTATGGATAATATGATAAAAATTATTGACTAAATACAGATTATTTTTGAAAATACAGGAAAGTTAATTTGGGGAGACTAATTATGACAGGCGTAAAACAAAACAGGCAGATAAAAAAGCTTTGGGGTTTTGGAGGGCTGCTAGCTTCTTTTGTTTTTTATTCTTTTAATGTTCAGGCAGAGCCTGTCGCGGTATCCAGTTGGGCCGATATAAACGAAAATAAAGGTGAAGCAAGTATCATCTTTGCGAATGACATTCAAGCTGAATTACTTGGTGAATTTCCGGGGCCGATTACTTTTAGTACAGCAACAGAGCAGACGATTGACGGTAATTATCATAATTTTTCTTCTCAAGATGTATATGATGAAAGTGATGATAGCTGGTATTACTATTCTTTAGCTATAAATAATACAGCGGCTCTTAATGTAAAAAATTTCGGAAAATATGTTGCAGGAACAGCGGGGAGTAATACTTTTTCTTATACGGATTTAGAGGGAAATACGGTATATAAAACAATTGAAGCCTCTGTAAATAATTGGAAGAGCTATTTTTTAACGGTTCATACTCCAATAGAGGTCAGTATTACCAACAGTGTTTTTGCCGATAACGGATATACCAGAGATGCCAGGTTGATATATGTAAGTGTATCAGGTGCTGGTACTTTAAATATAACTGATAGTATTTTTTATAATAATACTATGGCAGATTCCGGACCGGTAATCAGCGGAGGTAGATTTAATACTAATATTGAAAATACAATTTTTTATGGTAATAAAAATGCGCCGAATTCAGGTGATGGCAGCGGCGGAGCTTTAAAAGTTGATGGTGGTGGTAAAGTAACGGTAAAAGATTCTTATTTTATTAATAATGTTGGCAGTAACAGAAATGGTTCTAACAAGGGAAAAGGTGGCGCAATATATATTGCAAAAGGTAACGGACATACTATTGAAAATGTAAAATTTGAAGGAAATACGTCTGCGCAAGAAGGTGGTGCGGTGTATGTACATTATAATGCAACCACTGATTCTGTTAAAAATTCACAATTTATAGGTAACACACAAACTTCTGGTAGTGAATATGGCGGTGGCGGCGGTTTAGCAATTGGTGGCGGCTATATTAGGACAATAGACAATGTTTTATTTGACAGTAATAGTTCTGCTAATAAAGGCGGTGGTTTGTATATTGAAGAAATGTCTAATACTCCTTCCACACCAAAGGTTGCATTGGTAAAAGATACTGTCTTTAAGGATAATGAAGCATTACTTGGCGGAGGAATGTATTTTTCTGCCGATTATGGTAATAATGCAAAATTTTCTGCTCGTGTCGTAGATCCTGAATTTACTAATAATACGGCGACACAAGGTGGTGGTCTTTATGTTATAAACGGAGATGTCGGGATTATTTCTGCGGCTAAAGATGTTATTTTTAGCGGAAACAGTGCAACAGATAATACAGTTAGTAATGCCGGAGATGATATATACTTTTTAACTAAATCTTATGCGGCAACATTGTCTTTGAATGCGGCAGAGAATAAAAAAATTGTTTTTGATGGTACGATTGCTACTGCTAAAACAAAAACAAATGTTCCGGTTATTGATATTAATAAAAGCGGTGTAACATATAGTACTTATGAAGGGGAAACGGAAACTGTTCATAATGCGGGCACTGCCGGTGAAATTCAGTTTAATAACAGAGTTGGCGATGGAGATGGTAACACTTCCAATATTAATCTTTATGGTGGAATGCTCTCTATCGGAAAAGGTTCTACGGCTAATAATCCGGACGGCTTAATTAATGATAATAACTTTACGGTTGCAGGGGATAGTACGTTAAATACCGCAAACGGGGTCATTGGCGAGTTTTCTCCGGTGGCGTTTGCAATTGATGCGGCATTATCTTATCAGCTTGATGTGGATTTGGCAAACGGTGTATCGGATAAATTGGTCGGGGCTGTTGTTGGTGATGATGGTAGCCTGATTTTATCTAGTTTGAATATTATTTCTGATGCCGATGTGCGAAATTTGAAAGTGGTTTATTCGGATACAAATATCGGCGGTGTGTTAAAGAATGGTTATACAATCACAACTAGTGAGGCTAGCTACACTGTTACAGCCGGAAATGATGATACAGGTTCTTATTTGGTATTTACTAAAGATGGCTTGTTGGGTGGTTTGGTAAGAGCAATACAGTTAGAAGAAAACCAAAAAACTTATACAATGACCGAAGAGGAAGAAATTAATGAGGAAGCAACCCTTAATGGCGATAGTTTAAGTGTGACAGGTGACGGAAATGCTGTAACAGGAAACGGGACTAAAGGTGTTAAATTGGCAGCAAATCAAACGTTGAGCTTTGATGGAGTTGATAGTTTTAACGGGTTTAGTACAGCAATTACGAATAACGGCGGAACGGTAAATATAACTGATACGGTGTTTGAGAATAATAATATAGCTGTGTTAAATAGTGGTGGTACATTGAATATTGATGGTTCTACTTTTTCCAATAATCAAAATACTACCGGTGCTATTGTAAACAGTAATGGTGTAGTTACAATAACTGATACTAATTTTGAAGATAATACAGGTAAAGTTTTAGAAATCAAACTTGCACAAACTACTGACACAGCGACGATAACGAATGCAACCTTCTATCATAATACAAGTACGACTGCTGATAGAGCTATTTTGACTTTAAACAGAGGAACCGTTGAGCTTAATGGTTTAGTTTTTGATTCAAATGAAGCAAAAAATGGCGCTGTAAATGTAGATTTTTATGTCGGTACTATAGCTGTTGTTAATGATGCTGTTGTTCAAAACAACAAAGGTGGATGGTATGGCGCTTTTCAGTTGAGCGGTGGGGTTGTAGATATTAATGGTTCGCAGTTTATTAATAACCAAACTACATATGACGGAGGTGCAATTACCGTTACTTCTACAATGCAAAATATAACAGATTCAATATTTAAGAATAATAAAGCAGTGTATGGTGCTGGTGGCGCTATTTGGTATTCTCAATTGGCGAGTTCGCCATATATAGTTAATACAACATTTGAGGCCAACCAATCCGGAGATGCAGGTGGCGCAATGTTTATTGGGGGAACAGGTATAAGAACAGGCACAGTTTATCTTATAGGATCTGACATTAAAGATAATGAGGCACCTTATGGCGGTGGTATTTATTCGTATGAATCAAATGATTTCTTTGTAGTTGATACTGATTTTACGGGAAATACTGCGGATGAAGGTGCGGCTATTTATGCGCAAGAAGAAAATTTAAATATTTTTGCTAATACTAAAGATGTAATTTTTAGAGGAAATACCGCAAATAATACAGATGATACTTATAATGGCGGTTCAGCTGTTTATTATGATGTACGGGAAAAAACAGGTGTAGCATTTAATATCAATGCTGCAAATGGTAAGAAAGTTATTTTTGATGATACGATTGCTGCTTATGGTGACGGCGTTGATGTTAATATGAATATTAATAAAAGCGGTTTATCTTATGATGATATAGAAGGCGACACGGTTGATATAACTAATGTCGGTGAAGTTCAATTTAATGATAGAGTTGGTGATGAAGAAGGGAATATCTTTAATATTAATCTCTATGGCGGAAAACTGTCTATCGGGCAGAATGCCACAACTAATGCCGGTGTTGCAAATCCGGACGGATTTATTAATGATAATAACTTTACGGTTGCCGGAGATAGTACATTAAATACTGCTAACGGAATTATCGGGGAATTCTCGCCTCTGTCTTTTGCGATTGATGCGGCTTTGTCTTATCAATTTGATGTGGATTTGGCAAACGGTGTATCTGATAAGTTGGTCGGGGCTGTTGTTGGTGATGATGGTAGCCTGATTTTATCTAGTTTGAATATTATTTCTGATGCTGATGTTATCAACCTTAAAGTTATTTATTCAGATACAAATATCGGCGGTGTATTAAAAGACGATTACACAATCACAACCAGTGAAGCAAGCTATAATGTGACGGCCGGAAATGATAATACAGGATCTTATTTGCTGTTTACTAAAGATGGTTTAGTTGTCGGATTGCCAGGGGCAATCAAGAATGCTTCTGATGCTTATTCTATAACCGATGATAATGGTGAAGTGGTTGAAGCTTGGATTGAAAATGATTTGAAAGCCGATTTGGTGATTAACGGTAATGGTAAAGCGATTACAACCGAAAATAATTTAGATGGGATTAATGTCGGAGAAGATTATACGCTGACGATGAATAATGTGAGCGATATGAACGGCTTTAACTATGCGGTTGCTAATGAGGGAACGTTGGTGCTTAATGATACATCTTTGTCAGATGAGGTTATTAATGATGGGGTGTTGAATGCAAGCGGAGAGGTTGCTTTAGGAGTTGTAACCGGCGAGGGAACAATGAATATACTATCCGGCGTAACAACATTAAGTGATGAAGTTGCACAAGGCGGTGTTGTGGTTGGGAATAGCGAAGGAACGGAAACAACACTTAATGTTGAAGATAGCTTGACTGTGGCAACATTAGAAACAAAAGGCGGTGCAACGGTTAATAATAATGGTTCGATTATTGCGGAAACAATAACGAATGCGGTTGATGGAATGATTGTCAGTGATGCGGATGGTTTAACCGCAAGCAATGGAATTATTAATAACGGATTGCTTGAGTTGACCGGTGGTACAAATGCAAATGCTATCAGCGGAAGCGGTGTGACAGAAATCAGCGGTGAAGTAGCAAATGCAAATACGATAGGAACGAATTTGGCGATATCCGGAACGTTGACGACGACAGTAGATAAGCTGGATATGGCAAATAAGAATTTGCAGGGAGCGGGAGGAACGTTGGATCTGAGCGGAAATACTGCAGAAACATTGGCTATAAATACATTAGATTTAACAGCCGGTGATTTGAATGTATTGCTGGATGTGGATTTGGCAAATCAAACAGCAGATAAGCTGAGTGTGGCAACGATAAGCGGTGAAAATAAGCTAGTTATCGGGGCAATTAATTTGTTGAGCGATGCGGAAAGTAATTTGCCGATATCAGTTGCAGTGATTGAGGCTACAGATGCAGCAGTTGCTGATATGCTGACGAATAATGTAGAACTGGAAAATGGTCCGGTAACTATAAACGGATTAAATCCTTCTTATAGCTATTTGGTATCATATACGGCAGAGGATTTGGTTGGTAATTTGACGTTTAGTTATGCAGATTTGGTAACGGCAATAGTATTAGAGGCAGACCAAAAAGCATATACGATGGCAGGAGATGAGGCAATTGATGAAGAAACAGCACTTAAGGGAGATAGTTTGAGTGTAGCCGGAAACGGAAATGGTATAAACGGTGATGGCAATAACGGTATTACATTGGCTGAAAACCAGACATTAAGCCTTGATGGGGTTGACAGTGTTAACGGATTTGATACGGCAATTACAAATAACGGCGGAACGGTAAATGTAACTGATACAGTGTTTGAAGGTAATAATGTTGATATTGTAAATGATGGGGTGTTGAATGCAAGCGGAGAGGTTGCTTTAGGAGTTGTAACCGGCGAGGGAACAATGAATATACTATCCGGCGTAACAACATTAAGTGATGAAGTTGCACAAGGCGGTGTTGTG
>JAGCRL010000094.1 GCA_017964705.1 Alphaproteobacteria bacterium | reverse complement strand
AGTTTATTTGTTATTTTTTCCATTTGACCAAGCTCCAAACGGATAGGCATATTCATCATAGTTATTTTCAGGCGAAGCATTAATTTCTTTTTCCAATTCGTCCAAAGAAATAACAGGAGTTTTTCGCTTGTTGGAAAAGCTAGGAGGAGGGGTTCTATCTGTTGTTGTGTTTTTTATAGAACGCAGAGCCATTTGTGTTTGTGAGAATGTAGAGATTCTTGATGGTTGAGGTTCTTTAGGAGAATCATCGGATGAAGATAATATTTCATTACGGATAGCTCTTAATCCTGCATCAATATCATTAGGTTCGGTGTTTTTTGAAATATAAGGTTCGGTTGTATCATTTGCAATAGAAGGAGCAGATGTTTCTTTTTGGCTTAGAAAAGACGGAATAGAAAAATCTTCATCAGCAGAAGAACGATTGTAAGGTGCTGCAGATAAAGTTTTTTTAGGAGCCTCTATTTTCTTTTCATCTGTTAAAGAAGATAATTGGTGGACAATAGGGGTTAAAATGTCAAAAACTTTTCCTATCGCACCATATTCTACCATGTTATAAAAAGTTTTATTGGTGTTTAGTAGGGTTTGAATTGTTTTATAACGGGCATGAAATTCTAAAATACTCCCTTTAAGTAGATGGTCTTTTGCAGCTTTTTGTGTTAAATGGTTAATAAATTCCGATTGATAGTTGGTTATTTCAATGAATGTTTTTGCTAAAATCCAACGTTCACCACCGGTTGTTCTTGTCCATAGGTGTTCTAATTGAGAACTGGATATAGAATTGCTTCGTTTAATAATATCAGATAAAATTTCATTTATATCAGATATCAGCAAAGAGAATTCTTGAAGGACGAATCCTTTCTTTAGTTCGTTTTCGGTGTTAATAAGGGATTGACCGATGCTGGCAGAAGCTTCTGAACTCTTTTTGACTTGTTCTAAAAGGTTATAGATATATCTAGATGCCTGTTTGTCAGATGATTGACTTTTAATTAATGCAAATATTCCCCAAATAAGCATAACAGGGAAAAACATAACCATGATACCATGATAAAGCATTTCTGGATTATTGGAAACAATTAATTCTTGCAGATTGAGTAGTCTGGCACTATAAATCAACCATGCAATGCTTGTAGAAGATGCAATAAAAAAAGAGATGTTTAACAATTTTCGCTCCTGATATTTTTTTGCTATTCTAAAGTAAAAGCCTATTTTTGCAAATGAAAAATATAGAAAATACTCTTATTTTTTTATTTATATGTGTTTTTTACAGTGTTTAAATGCATAGATGAAAAAAATATGATGAATTTTTTTATTTTTGTGCTATTAAACGGGAAAGGATTAATTTTTTGAGGATAAAAAATGAACGACACGACAACACAAGTGTTGGATTTCGAAAAAAATATAGTAGAAACTGAAGAAAAAATCCAACATCTAAAGCTTTTAGCTAAGGATGAAGATATAGATGTTACACGAGAAATACGTCGATTAGAACGGCAACTTGGTCGAGATTTAAATCGTGCTTATATGAATCTTTCTGCATGGCAAAAGGCCCAAATTGCCCGGCATCCATTGCGTCCTCATTGTTTAGATTATATTCGTGCTTTTATTGAGAACTTTACGCCACTTGCCGGAGACAGATGTTTTGCAGAAGATGAAGCAATGGTTTGCGGGTTGGGTAAATTAGGAGATTTTTCGGTTGTTGTTATCGGCCAAGAAAAAGGAAATGATATTGATAGCCGGATAAAGCATAATTTTGGCATGGCAAAACCGGAAGGTTATCGCAAAGCTCAACGAATGATGGATTTGGCAGATAAATTTCATTTGCCTATAATATGTTTTGTAGATACAGCAGGGGCTTATCCAGGTGTTGATGCAGAAGCACGTGGCCAAGCAGAAGCAATAGCATCTTCTATTGAAAAGAGTTTGCAAATTAAGACGCCGATGGTTTCTGTTATTATAGGTGAAGGCGGATCAGGTGGTGCAATAGCTATTGCAACAGCCAACAGAGTGCTTATGCTTGAATATTCTATTTATTCCGTTATTTCTCCTGAAGGATGTGCTTCAATATTGTGGCGTTCCGGTGATAAAGCACAAGAAGCAACAGAAGCTTTGCATCTAACAGCTCAAGATTTGAAGTCACTAGTAATAATTGATGAAGTTATAAAAGAGCCTTTAGTGGCGGCTCATCGTAATGCAGAACAGGTGTTTGCCAGTGTTAAAGAGGCTTTAATCAGGCAACTGAAGGAGCTGGAAACAATGTCCGGTGAAGATTTAAAGAAACAACGTACGGAAAAGTTTTTGAAAATGGGACGTAATCTTACGGTTGAATTTTAAGATATTAAGGTTATGGGTTTTCCCCATTAGTTTAGCTTAAAAGCGTTAAAAAGGGAATTATTTGAAGGGGTGTAAAATTTATTAAAAGTTTTACACCCTGTTTTGTATCCGGCAAAGGATAAAAGTTGTTTTTTTGATTTTAATATTTGGAGGTAAAAAATGAAAAATTCTCAATCTAAATTTTCTAATAAAAAGTCTGGCAAAGAGACCGGTTCTCATTCAAGCAGTTCTTCTTCTGGTTGTTGTTGTGGCTCTAAATTGTCAGATGAAATTGATGAAGTGGAAATACTGGATGTTGATGAAAAATAATTTTGAGGAGATTTGATATGCGTCATGCTGTAACCAATACGACATCAAACGGTCATGAACTGGCTGTTTCACATGCGCCTGCAGATTTTCGGAATTTTATGAATTATTTTTGGAATTTTGTAGATTCACCAGAGGCGAATGACTTGTCTCCTAAAATTCAAGTTACAGAAAAAAAAGATGCAGTTAGTGTTACTGCAGAAATTCCGGGAATTGATGAGAAAGATATTGATTTGCAAGTATCTGCTGATGGTGTTTTAAGTATTAGCGGAGAAAAGAAGAACGAATCCATGCAAGATGAAAAAAATAATTATTTTTCTGAAATTTCATATGGAATGTTCAGGCGAACAATTCAACTACCATGGGATTTGGATTATGAGGCTACAACAGCTAAATATAATAATGGGGTGTTAACTGTGTTAATACCTAAATCACCGGAAGAAAAGCAGAAATTTAAAAGAATTTCTGTTAGTTGAAAAAGTGTTTAATTTTTTGATGTTGATTAGACCGGCTATAAACAGCCGGTCTAAAATTAATTATTTTTTGTGGCTACAACCTTTTGGTAAATACCACCAAAATAGGTTTGTTGGGACCATGAACATTTTTCTGCTTCAGGGGTTATTTCTTTTATTGATTTTTTCCATAAACTTTCAGCAAAAGGCTGATATAGGCGGTTGACAGCGCGGATAAAGTATTTTAGCGGATTATATGAAGAAGGCAGATGATAGTCAATAAAAATGGCTTTTCCTCTGGGTTTGAGTGCTTTTATAATGTTGCTTAACACTTTTGTTCGTGTGTATGGAGGCAATTCATGGAGCAATAAATGGCATATGATAGTATCATACTCTCCTTTAATAGATTTTGCAGCATTTCCCTGTACCATATTGATTTTTTGTTCCAGGTGCTTCTCTCGGCAATTTTCTAATAATTCTGGAACGACATCCATAATGGTATATGAACCGAACATGCCTACTGCTGTGTAGGTTTTATCAATTTGTTCTCCTAAAGTAATGCCTATTTGCAAAACATGGGAATGCGGGTAGATATCTTTTTTTAGTTCTTCGGTTAAGATGTGGTGATAACCGAGGGTTAAGATGTTTAATAAGACAGAGTTGTCTAAAAAATTGTATAGCTTAGGATTTAAATATAACCAAGAATAAATTTCGGTTAAATATGGTGGAAGAGTTGTTTTTGCTATTTTTGCCATGGTTTCCTCTTAATTTTAATCTAATATGTTATCAGAAATATAACCGCGTCTTGCAGCTTCAATTACCGCAGATGTTCTATTTTTTACGTTTAAAGCCTTTAATATCAAGGTAATATGAACTTTTATAGTTCCTTCTGTTAAATTTAGTTTATAGGCAATTTGTTTATTTGATAGACCTTCTGCAATGCATTTAATTATTTCAATTTGGCGTCCAGTTAAGCCTTTAGGAGATGCCTCCGATAACTCGGCAGAACTTTTTTCCAATACTTTTATAGGGTTAGAATCCGGTAAAGGATGACTTTCTTGAGATTGCTTTTTGGAGGAGTAGAGTAAATCATGCGGTAAATATACTCCGCCGGCTAAAACTAAATTTATAGCGCTCATAATTAAGCTGTTGGAAGCAGTTTTGGGTATGTATCCAGCCACACCGATATCAAGAGTTTGTTGCAATATTTCTTTATCAAAAACCGCAGAAATTATAATCAGAGGGGTCTCAGGAAATGTTTCGTGAATTTGCTTAATGGCAGTTAACCAGTTTGCTCCCGGCATAGCTAAGTCCGTAATTATTAAATCAAAATGTTCATGTTGTTTTATAATTGTGAAAATATCGCTATAATTTTGAGCGGATATGATTTCCAGGTTCTGTAAATTTTCTTTTAGGGTAAATTCCAGACCTTTTAGAAAAAGTTCATGATCATCTGCAATTAATATTTTCATTTTTTACTCCAATCTCCGGCTATCATTTGCCAACAGGATAAGGCGGCTACGGCAGCTGTCTCAGCTCTTAAAATACGTGGTCCGAGGGTTGCTCCTTTGGCATAAGTATGGGTTTTTAAGTTTTGTAATTCTTGTTCTGAAAAACCGCCTACCGGACCGATTAGGATGGCTGCTTTATTTTTGTTGCTATTTTGTAGCAAATCAAAAAAGTTTTGGCTTTTCAGAGTTTCATCCATGAAGTATAAAAGACGGTCTTGAGGCCAGTTTTTCAAAACTTCAGATAAGTTTTTAGTTTCAGAAATATCCGGTAGATCTGTGCGTCTACATTGTTCGGCGGCTTCTATACTTTGTGCTATGTAGCGTTCTGTTTTGACGTTGGTTGTATTAGTATATTGAGTTATTACAGGTATAATGCGGCGGCAACCTAATTCAGTTGCTTTTTCAATTACAAAATCGGTTTTGTCTTTTTTTAGAGGTGCAAATAATAGCCATATATCAGGGCAGAGGCTAAATTCTTTGTTTTTTTTGAGCACTTTTATTTTTATATTTTTTTTGTTTATTTCAATAATT
>JAGCRL010000093.1 GCA_017964705.1 Alphaproteobacteria bacterium | reverse complement strand
TTGCTAAATATTTAAATTTCCCACCTAAAAAAGAAATATTTTTTTTTTTTATAACTTTACTCACTTGTTCACCACATACACCTATATTGTTTTATTATGTCTTTATAATGATAGCCTTACTTTTTTGGGGAAATATCGGTTTAGGCTACTTATTTTTATCTGAAAAGCCCCATAAATTATGGTACTTTATAATAGGAGTTTTTTGTTTTTTTCTTCTATTAGGGAGTTACCCACCTATTTTATCTTTGATTTTAACTCTGTTTGTTGGCAAAAAAATACAACAATATCTCTACAATAATCAAAATCTCAAAGAAATAATATACAGCGCACTTTATCTTTTTATCCAACTAATAATTGCCGCTATTTTCTATAAATTAACCATTAAATATTTAGAACACCTAAGACTGGTTAACCCCAGAATGTACAATATTTCTATAAGAGACCCAAGTGATCTATTTCATCAACTTTTTATAGAAACCTTTGCTCCAATCTACCATATACCGCAAATAAAAAACTATCAAGGATTCCTTTATACCTTGTTTTACACAATGGTTTTATTTACAGGTACTTTTAGAATATTATATCTGGCTAAAAATAAATTTTTAGCCGCTTTAATGGTCATTTCTTTGTTTTTATCCTCTAGGATTCCTTTTATTTTATCTGCTTCTGCTTATTATGGAACATTCCGAGTTAGTTGGTGGGGAGAAATAGGATTAATCGCTGTCAACTTATCCTTTTTGATACAAATAAACAAAAAATATTCTAAAAATCTAATTTTAATATTAGGATGTTTTTTTGCTTATCACTTCATTCTTACAAATTATGAAATTCAAAAAACACAATGGTTTATTTTTTCTTCTGAACGATTATTCCAAAAAAGAACTGAAGAAAGCTTATTCTCCCACCCTGATTTTAACCTAGACAACAATTATATGTCCATGAATTTCGGTTACCCTGATTTTTCTCATCACTTCTGTTATAAAAAATGCCCAAATTTTAATAACGAATTATTAAGCCCCACTTCTTTACCTTCTGACTTTGGGCAAATTATTTTTTGGGATGAAATAAAAAACCCTTTGGTGGCAAAATATGGTATTTTTGGAAAAAATTTATGGTTTGTAACAGATAGATATCTTAAAAATACTAAAATAGCAAATATAGAAGAAAATACTCAAAATTTACGATATTGGATGTATCTTACTGCAAGAGAATATCCACATTATGACGGAATATATGTTGATGATAAATTAATAGTCTTCAATTTTGACACATCATTTTTCAACCAATATAGAGAATTGGTTGTTAATAGATTAATTCCTCTCACAAATCGAAAAAGGTCACAACAGTAAACTGCTTGTGACCTTTAATAAAAAATGAGTATTACTTATTCTCCAAAAACAACTTTCATAGTGTCTTTAGCAATCATATATTCTTCATCTGTTGGAATAATAAAAGCACGAACCTTAGAACCAGGAGCAGATATTTCTGTAATAGCACCACGTTTCTCATTTGCCTTTTCATCCAAAATAATACCCAGATATGCTAATTTCTCTATCACTAACCGTCTAAGCAAAGCCCCGTTTTCACCAATACCTGCGGTAAACACTATTGCATCTACCCCACCCAATACTGCAACATAAGCACCAATAAAACGAATAATGCTGTGAACATAAGTATCCATAGCAACTGTAGCTTTTTCTTCAACACCATAAAGTGTCTCCACATCTCGGTTATCTGAATACCCACAAAGACCAAACATTCCGCTACGTTTATTCAAAATTTCATTAACTTCATCAGGTGTTTTATTTTGAGATTTGCAAATATAAAGCGGAATATATGGATCAATATCACCACAACGAGTTCCCATTACCAAGCCAGCCAATGGTGTAAATCCCATAGAAGTGTCTAAACAGATTCCATTATCTATTGCTGAAATAGAAGCACCGTTTCCCAAATGACATGTAATAATTTTTCCTTTTTTACCTATAAGTTCTGCCGCTTTTTCAGAAACATATGCATGTGATGTACCATGAAAACCATAGCGACGAATTTTATGCTTTGTATACTGTTCAAGCGGAAGCGCATAAAGAAAGGCTTCTTTAGGCATAGTTTGATGAAAAGCTGTATCAAAGACAACAGTCTGAGGAACATCTGGTAAAAGTTTTTCAACAGCTCTAATTCCCAAAACATGCGCATGATTATGCAAAGGAGCTAACTCTGCTAATCCTTCAATTTGGTTAATTACCTCTTCTGTTACTAAAACAGAATGCTTAAAAATATCTCCGCCTTGAACAATACGATGACCAACAGCATCAATTTCATTCATCGATGTCAATGCCCCATTTAACAATTCTGAAATAACTTCATTAATGGCTTCATTATGTGTTGGCAAAGCAACTTCACGTTTGCGTTTTGTCCCATCAGGAAACTTAATTTCGACAACAGAACCATTAATACCTATACGATCTGCGACCCCCTTCGCAATCATCTCATACTTATCATTTTCGACATTAAACAATTGATATTTTAACGAAGATGAACCAGAATTTAATACAAGAATTTTTTTCATAACAATTTCCTTTTTCTTTACTTAACAGCCTGAATAGCCGTAATAGCAATCATTCCCACAATATCTTCTACCAAAGCACCACGAGATAAATCATTAATTGGCGCATTCAATCCTTGCATAATCGGACCATAAGCTTCTGCTCCATAAAAACGTTGCAATAACTTATAACTAATGTTACCAACTTCCAAACAAGGAAAAATCAAAACATTGGCTTTACCCGCAACAGGAGAACCAGGTGCCTTCTTTTTAGCAACCACTTCATCTAACGCTGCATCTGCTTGTAGTTCACCATCAACGGCAACCTTCCCTTTAAGCGGACCATTTTCAACCATTTGTTGAGCTAATTTGGTAGCATTTCTAACCTTATCAACAGTTTCTCCATGCCCAGAACCATAAGTCGAATATGACAACATTGCAACTTTAGGATCTAAACCGAACTGAATTGCCGTTTCGGCTGTGGCCAATGCCATATCAGCCATTTCCTGCTCGGTTGGATTAATAATAATCGCCGGATCTGAAAACAAATACGGTTTATCATTAATAACCATAAGCGCAGCAGAAGAAACACTGCGATCTTTATATGCTGATTTAATTATTTGCAGTGCAGGACGAACCGTATCCGCTGTAGAATGATTAGCCCCAGAAACCATACCATCGGCATCACCAGACTTCATCATTAATGTACCATGAAAAGTATAGTTAACAGCCAAAGATTCTGCTTCTTCTGGAGTCATTCCTTTTGCTTTGCGTAATTCATATAACAATTTAGCATATTCTTCACGTTTTGGTGAATTTTCCGGAACCAATATGCTGATACTATCCATATTCCAATTTTTTTTAGCATAATAAGCTTTAATTTCTTCCGGATTACCAAAAATAATTAACTTTGCAGCTTTTCTTTCGGCTACATAATGAGCCGCTTCTAAAATGCGCTCATCTTCTCCCTCTGGCAACACTATTGTTTTAACATTTTGGGCAGCACGATTAAGCAAACTGTCCAGATACTTTGTCATTTTCATATTAAAATCCTTTAATAAATGATACCGAATTTTCCTCAAGTAAATATCATAACCATTTAAAAGGCAATAAAAAAGTTTGATTTTTTTACTAATACATTATAAATATACGTTATAAATGATCATTTAGGAGAATAACTTTGTTAAAAATAATCTTAAGCTTTTGTTTTAGTCTTATTTTTTCTTTTTCTGCCCTTGCCGAACCCAAATTTACTGCTGATATAAGTGTAGATGAAACAGCTGCTAATGTAACAGAAGCAAAACAAAAAGCTATGTCTAAAGCAAAACGAGACGGATTAAATGAAGTAATTCTTGGTATCAGTACCGAAGAAAGCGTAAAAGAAATCAATAAATTAAATGATAATCAGCTGGAACATTTTATTACAGAAATTATGGTTTTGATGGAAAAGACCTCAGACGTCAGATATATTGCTAAACTAAGAATTAGCGTTGATGAAAATCTTTTAAAAGCATATATGAAAGAAAATGATTTACCTCTTGTTCTCGGAGGAAACTCAGAAATAACTCTTATCCCTTTATTAGAAAAAGAAGATGGCTCTCTCGACCTATGGGGAGATGATAATTTTTGGCGCCAGGCGCTACTAAATAAACTTCCTATTCAAAAAGGAAACCTTAAAATTAATTTAATTGATAAAAATTTAGGTAACATTGCCATGATAAAGGCAGAAAGGGCTTATGACTTAGCAGATGGCGAATATAATGAACTGATAAACTTTAATCGAGCAAATGCCCTGTATGTTGCAAAATACTCCCTTAAAGATCATCGTGTTTACGTAAAAGCATATCCGAGTCGATTAACTCAAAACGTAGATATAGATTCCTCATCCCCATCAGATATGTTAGATCGTATAATTCCTTTTTTCAAAGATACTCAAAAACAAACCTACCAACCGGCACATTATAGTATAGAACAAATTAATGTTATATACAATTATTCACGTTTATCACAATGGACAAACTTAAAACAAATTTTAGATAATAATCCGCAAGTTCAAAATATTCGTATTTCATCTATGGCAAACGGACAAGTTCATTTTAGTTTTGAATATGGTGGAATCATAGAAAAACTACAAGGAAATCTGGATATGAGCGGTTATAAAATGAGATTGCAGGGAGAACATTATGTCATCAACTAAACCACAAACAGTATCATCCAAAAGAATTTTTTACGTAAGCCCTTATGCTTGGATTTTTATTTTTTTAGCATTTTTCGGCCTGCTTTATCTTTTACGTTCTGTTTTAATGCCTTTTGTTGCCGGTATTTTATTGGCATATTTATTAGATCCGCTGGTAGAAAAATTACAAAAATGGAAAATTTCTCGTGTAATGGCAACACTCATCGTTTGCTTACTAGCGATACTAATAATTTTACCAACATTGGCTTTCTTAGGTAATATGATAGAAAATCAAATAGCTTTACTAATTAAGGCCACTCCAAAATATTTAGGCTTAATAATGACCAAAATTCGCCCGATTTTAGCCAGTCTGGCAGAACGCTTTCCTGATATGCAAGGAAGTCAAATAGAAGAAATGGTCAAAAGTAATATAGGAAACAGCCTAAAGTTTATAGGAAAAGTTTTAAGCAAATTGGTTTCAAACAGCTTCGCATTAATCAATTTAATTTCATTAATTTTAATTATGCCTGTTGTAACATTTTATATGTTACGCGATTGGAACACTTTTGTACAAAAATTTGAAGATTTACTTCCTAAAAAATCCAAAAAAAATATTCTTCAAACCCTCCAAGAAATAAATGTGATTATATCTGGATTTATTCGCGGACAAATTAGCGTTTGCTTAATTTTAGGAACATTTTATTCCATCGGTTTAAAACTTGTCGGACTAGATTTAGGATTATTAGTTGGTTTTATTGCCGGTATTATCTCATTTATTCCGTACGTTGGCTCAATAACAGGTTTCATACTGGGGATTATTTTAGCCTTTGCCCAATATGGTGATGTAACTCATATTCTCTATGTTGTTGCCGTATTTCTACTGGGCCAATTCATAGAAGGAAACTTCTTAACACCAAAATTAGTCGGCAAAAGTGTTGGCTTACATCCGGTATGGGTCATGTTTGCCTTACTTGCAGGAGGTGTCCTGCTTGGATTTTTGGGATTAATGCTAGCGGTACCAATTGCTGCAATTATTGGAGTTTTAATAAGACATAGTATCAGAAAATATAAGTTAAGTTCATTATACCTAGAATAGAAACAAAAACGCTACCAACAAAATAATTGTTGACCTTAGCAATAACACCTTATATTCTACGTGATAAATTAAACAATTGGAGAAATCAAAGTGCAAAAAACCATTATTTGGGATTTAGATAACACTTTATATTTTGAAACAGAAGAATATAAAAATAAACTAAATGAAGTTACTGCAAAAGCTGCAATAAAAGACTTCAATATCCCATTAGATATTCAAACTGCTACAGAAAAAGTCAAAGAATCTTATTTGACATACCGCGATGGTTTGGAAATTTTTGCCAAAGAATATAAAATTCCTCACAAAAAATTATATATCTCTTATCACAATTATAAAAGTGATTTAATTTCTATGATAGAACCTTACCCTGGCCTTTTGGAACAATTAAAAAGCTTAAAATGCCCTCAATTTGTTTTTTCAACCTCTTCTCGAGACATTTGTGAAAAAATTTTAAAACATATCGGATTATACGACTTTTTCAAAGAACGCTTTTATTCTGTAGAAGATTTTGATGTCTACAAAAAAAATGAAAGTACAAACGTATACCAAAAACTTTGTGAAACAATTGGTAAAAAACCTCAAGACTGCATTTTTGTAGATGACAGCTACTCAAACTTAAATTTTGCAAAACAAACTGGAATGTCAACTGTTCGCATTTACTATAGAAACAACTCTGCAAAAGACATGTCTTTTATTGATTCAGCTTACAAAGGAATAACTGAATGTATTATTGGGCTCAAAAAAGATTACGACTGTTAACTCTTACAATAGCTTTTGAGCCTCTATTTCCTGACAAAGCCTGTTTTCTAAAATATAATTCTCTGGAGTATCCAGCTTAAGTTGTTCTGCTTCCACTTCACGACGCCAAACATCAATACGTTTTTGTATACTAGAAAAATAAGCCTGATTAAGCTGAGTTGCCGCATCTTCAACAAAATCGCCACGGGCAACAACCATAACTCCTATTTGACTAAATTGTTCTTCTATATAAGACTTCAATATAGGCAAAAAATAATCTAATGCTTCAATATAAATCTGCATATGCGTTTTTTCATGACGAAGAGCTACATCATACAAACAACTACCTTCTTTTAAAGTGTTCAATATATAAATAGTCGGCAAAGAATATTCTAGCCGCACATTCAATGATTTAGGATAAACACAAACATATCCATGGCTTAACCCCATAGTCTCAACATTAAAATCAAAGTCGACGACATCTCTAACATCTGTTAACCCTATTGGTAAAAAAGCATCCGATAAAGTTTTGTTCTGATTAGCAAACTTCTGCGCCGTTTTCTGCCGCAAAAAATTTATATCTTTATCAAACTTATATCTTAACTTACCATATGATGAATACAAATTCACTTCCGGAGGTTGGATAAAATCCAAACATTCATTCAAATATTTTTGTGTATTTTCTGTAGCTTGTGCCTCTATAGCCAAAAACAAACTTAAAATTAATGCAAAAAAAACTTTTTTCATCTATATTGTTCCTATAAAAATATATTCCTCCGGAGGACCTATGAAGTATTTTTACATGATTTGTCTTACTTTGTCCAGCTTTTTTACATACAAATATCTTTTTGCCGCAGAACAGGCAACACAATATGCTTTTTTTATACCCAATAATTCTTTTCAAAACAATATCTACGAAGAAGAAGAAAATGAGCGACAATCTGTTCAGCCGTCTAAACAAATAAGTAATCAACCGACAAAAGAACATAAACAAGGTTATCAATCACAAAGAATAAAGGTTTCTCAGCCGGTTGTTCATAAAACTTTAGATTTCAAACCAACAGGAAAAACCACAAAACCCAACGACCCTTCACCTCATTCCCCTAAAGATGATTTTAAAGACCATCTCCAAGATCATTCCACCCCCAATAACAAATCAAGAGATAATTTAGACAATCAACAACGCCATCGGCCAGGCAATCATCATCGTCCTGCAGAAAATAGAAGACGCCCACCAGAT
>JAGCRL010000014.1 GCA_017964705.1 Alphaproteobacteria bacterium | reverse complement strand
AGGGAACTGCGTCTTATAGTGTAATTGACAAAACTGATGCACTTCTTCATCTGTTCCCGGTGTTTGATGTCCAAATTGATTACAAGGAATGTCAACCACTTCCAAGCCTTGCTCATGATACTTTTCATAGATTTTTTCGATGGCTTCATATTGGGGGGTAAAGCCACATCCGGTTGCTGTGTTCACAATCAGTATCACTTTCCCCTTAAATTCCGAAAAGGCTAATTCACCACCATCTGTTTTTGGAATATTATAATCATAAATTGTCATTTTTTCTCCTTTATTTGCCATCCGGGAAACTGGTAAATGTAATAGGTTCATATTCGGGACGGTTAATGCCGTTTTTCTTGCCAATCTCAATACACTTTAACAACCATGCCATATTTTGGCCCAAGGTACGCATGGTTTGCAAGCCTTCCTTATCTTTTTTGACATCATCTGGGGTAAAACCATGTACCATGTTCCAGTATTGAGAGCTTACAACCGGCATATTATTCATCGTAAAGTATTTGTTTAGGCGGTCAAATGAGGCTGTTGCACCCCCACGCCGACAAGACACAATAGCGGCCGCCAATTTGCCCGCAAATTTTCCGAAATTAGAAAAGAACAATCTATCACAAAAAGCGCACATTTGCCCCGATGGTCCGGCATAATAAACTGGACTTCCCAAAATAATGCCGTCAAATTCATCCAATCGGGCACCGAGTTCATTGACTCCGTCATCAAAAATGCACTTGCCACTTTCCTTACATTTCATGCAAGCGATACACCCGGCAATCGGCTTTACCCCAATGTGATAGATTTCCGTTTCAATGCCGTTTTTATTCAAGGTATCCGCCACTTCGCTTAAAGCGGTAAATGTGCACCCTTCTTTATGCGGACTGCCGTTAATGAGTAATACTTTCATATTCGTTTCCTTTCTATTTAGAGACTTTACTTTTAACAATCTTGACAATTTCTTTTTCATCTTCAGGCGTCATAATACCATAAAGAGCAATGGCAAAAGGTCCAAAAGTACAATTATGCTTTTGTAGCCAATTATAGGAATATTTCACCTTTTCTTTTGGAATCAAAGATAAAATTTTATATTTTTTGTATCCCATTTGAACTGTTTTGACTTCGGCCTTTTTAATGTCCTTAAAAGCCAAAGGGGCACAATAATCAATTTTGATGGTTTTATCTGTAATCACAACGGCCTTATGCCTTATATGTTTGTAACACCACAAAAGTGCGGTTATGATAAACAATCCCCATCCGCAAAAGCAACAGCAACACGTGCAGGTGAGTGCAATGATTAAAGCCATAATCATCGCCCAAAAGGTTGTGTCAAATGGATTAAAATGATAATAATAAGTTTTTTGTGTCATTTTTACTCCTTATTTTAAATTTGTTTTAAAGAATTGTTCCATTTTGTCAAAGGGAATGATATCTGTTTTGTAATACAAATCTACATGGTTTGCACCGGGGATAATCATCAACTCTTTGTTATTGCCTGTCAATTTTGCATAAGCCCCTTCTGAAAAATACCGACTATGTGCTTTTTCACCATGAATCATCAAAACAGGGGATTTAATGGTGTCCGCATACGCCAAAATCGGCTGCGTAATCAAAGATAATGCGGAAGTTGTGTTCCAATGTCCGTTGGAATTGATAGACCGTTTATGGAATCCAATCGGTGTCTTATAATACCCGTAGTAATCTTGCACAAATTGCGGTTCATTGCCGGTGAGTTTTTCTGGTAAACCGTCCGCCTTAGCGAAAGTGCCACTCTTATAATCTTTGGTGCGCTGATTATTCAAGCTCTCACGCAGTTTGTATAAATCATCGGCACTCATCACATCATTATAACCTTTTGCGGAAACGCGAGTCATATCATACATAGTGCTGGTCACTGTTGCT
>JAGCRL010000092.1 GCA_017964705.1 Alphaproteobacteria bacterium | reverse complement strand
TAGAAACAGAAGAAAACGAAACCTATACAGCATATGTTCAAGCGCTGGACAGAATATTATTGTTTAACCATTACGTTATATTCAATTGGTACACAAATACCGATAGAATTGCTTACTGGGACAAGTTTTCGTATCCGGAAAACACTTCTGATACCGGAGTTGATATTTTTACATGGTGGATGAAAGAATAAAAAATGCGTAATTACATTATCAAAAGACTACTGCTAATTCCTGTTACCTTATTTGGTATCTTATTGATTAATTTTGCAATTATTCAATTAGCACCGGGTGGACCGGTAGAATATATGCTTGCCCAATACAAAGGGATGAACACCTCTGCCACAGGAAATATAAATTCTGGAACTCCTAATCTAAATAGTGAAAAGTATCAAGGTTCAAAAGGTGTTCCTGATGATTTGGTTAAAGAATTGGAAAAACAATTTGGCTTTGATCAACCTGTTCACAAACGCTTTATAAAAATGCTCAAAGACTATATTTGCTTTGATTTTGGTAAAAGCTATTACAAAGATAAAAGTGTTTTAGAGTTAATAAAAGAAAGAATGCCTGTTTCTATTTCTTTGGGTCTTTGGTCAACATTAATTATTTATCTAATTGCCATACCTTTAGGAATAAAAAAAGCACGCCGTGATGGGGAAAATTTTGATATTGTATCTTCAACCATTATTTTTACCGGCTCGGCCATACCTGTTTTTCTATTTGCTGTTCTTTTAATTGTTTTATTAGCCGGGGGCACCTACCTACAAATTTTTCCGCTTAAAGGATTAACTTCAGACGATTGGGAAACTTTTAGATTTTGGCTTAAAATAGGTGATTATTTTTGGCATATAACATTGCCGGTTGTGTGTATTGTTGTAGGAGGAATAGCCTCTTTAACAATGCTAACAAAAAATTCCTTTATGGATGAATTAAGCAAACAATATGTTTTAACAGCACGTGCCAAAGGCTTATCAGAAAAAAGAATTTTATATCACCACGTTTTTCGCAATGCCATGATGATAATTATAGCCGGCATTCCCGGGTTATTAATGAAAATACTTTTCACCGGCTCTTTGTTTATAGAAATTATATTCAGCCTAAACGGCATGGGATTATTAGGATATGAGGCAATTATGACTCGTGACTATCCTGTTGTTTTCGGCACATTATATATCTTTGCCTTATTAGGATTAATTTTAAAGCTTATCAGCGATCTGACTTACTCTTGGGTTGACCCCCGCGTTAATTTTGAAAAGATATAAAGTCGACTAAAGCTTAACCGTCTGTTTATTTATATCATAAAGAATGGCCTTTTCATCGGCGCATATACGCAAGGTAAACTTTTTAAATAACTATTATTTTAAACACTGTATTTAAAGAGAAAGCGGCCGTATATCGACCGCTTTTTCAACTTACGCATTGGCAAATAATTGTTGTTTACTGATAATATCTTGCTTTGTCATAGATTTTTTCAAAAAGTCAGATGTTTCAATAAGCTTCATCGGCTCCCCGTCAGCCACAATTTTCCCTTTTTGCACAATCAAAACTCTATCTGCCAAAGCAATTTCTGTCGGATTATGTGTTACCAAAATTACCGTTTTCATTTTTGCTAATTGCCGCAAAGATTTCATCACCTTAAAACTCAACACCTGGTCAAGTCCTGTTGTCGGTTCGTCCATAATAACAATTGGTCTGTCAGTTAAAAATGTACGAGCTAAAGCCAACCGTTGTCTTTGTCCGCCGGAAAGAGCCCTTCCGTCTTGCCCGATACGATGATAAACACCGTCTTTAAACCGCGCAACATCTTTACTCAACCCAACAGCAGTAAGAACCCTTTGCACTTCCTCCTCACTGGCATTTTGGTTAAAATACTTAACATTATACAACAGCGTATTATCAAAAAAGTGCACATTTTGATCAACAAAAGCAATTTGTTTATTAATCACCTTATCACTCAAATTTTGCACATTTTCTTTTCCAAGCAAAATTTCACCGTCGGTTACATAATAATAATGCCGAAAAATACTCATGAGTGTAGATTTACCTTGTCCGGATGTACCGGCAATAACCGTAACTCCGCCCTTTTTAATCTCAAGCGAAATATCACGTAACACTTCTTCGCCACGCTCTATTTTATCTGTATTTTGCTCTATTTTTGTAATATCTTTTATTTTAGGATATGCAAATTCCACCTTTTTCAAAGTAATTTGATTATTTTTTTCATCTAATTCATTTTCTCCGCATTTACGAATTATAGCTTTAGGTGTAATCAGTTGCTTTTCCGTATCCACAATAGTGTTCCTACATTTTACACATATTTCCAAATAAATATGCCGAATTGTACTAATAGAACCTGTCATATAATATATTGCCCCGCTGATTAATGCAAATCTACCGATATCTCCTGTTTTCAATATATCAGCAACAGCCAAAAAAGCAGCCAAAAGAGAAACCATAATTTCTCCAACACAAAAACCGGCCAAGCTGTTTTTTGCCTCTGCAAACATAACCTTAATTTCATTACGAGTTACCCAATTTAATCTATGTCCGATTAAAGAACATTCCTTAGACATCGTTAATCCATCCTGCACAAGTGGTGAATTGCGTAAAACATCTCTGTTAATAGCATAAACCTTTGTAGCAAACATTCTGTTTTTATTATTTTTTTCCCGAAAATAATTTGACCAATAAAAATCATATTCCACCCTAATTAATGAAATCAAAACAATAGTCAGCATTGCAACCGGAGAAACCATAAAAAGACTCGCCGCTGCCACCAAAAAAGTAAAAAAGTGATACAAAATATACCCACAATTTCGCAACAATTGAGCTTCATTTCTTGTAACATCATGCACCAAACTACTAATTGTTTCCGGCATATTGATTACAAAAAACGCTCTTGGCTTGTCCAACATTTCTTTATATCTATCAATACTTGTTTGGTTAAAATAAACATCACGAAACTTAAAGCCAACATTTGTACTAATTTCAAGAAATATTGATCTTAATATTTTTTGAACAGCTAATAACAAAGCAAAACCCAAAAATACCATTTTTGCTTTTTCAGAACCGGTTAGCAATGCCGGTAAAGCCCCATAAACCAACAAATCAACATAAGGCCTAACTCCGTCCATAGCACCGGCTAATATATCATAAGTATTTACATGAGTATATGTTTTCTTTACTTCTCCTTTCATTCTTTTATAAATCTTCCATGCCAATGGAAATACGCCGATATCACCCTTTTCATCAGGCATTTTTTTGCGCATGATAAAATACCCTATCTTCTTCCACCGCTCTTTCTCAAAAGCCCAAAAAGATAGTGTCTTGTTCCGCGACTGCGAAACAGGTTTATTCAGATCAGTCATTAAAAGTCCTCTCTTTAAATTTTGTTACACAAACACAAAACCATAAACGCTGTATTTAAACAACGTTGCACAACAAAATAAAAAAATGATACTTATTTACTCTTCTATTTCTTCTTGTATATCTTCTTGCACAGCTGTTTCTGCTGTTCTTTTCAAGCCTGTAATAAATTCTCTTGCCACATCTGCTTCCGTTGCATTTCCTTCTTCCGCATCAATAGCTTTTTGCATCGCTTTAAAGATCATATCTATCCCTTTAAGTGCCACTGTAGCATCTGTACCGTTAGTTTCTGCCTTTTCCTGCACAGACCTTTTCACTTTATTTGCCATCACATCCAATGCTTTTGCCTGAGCAGCACTCTTTGCTTTATCCATCAAACCTTTCTTTTTAGCTGGTTGCGGATTATTACCGCTTATAATTTTAAGCGCTTCACTAAATATATCATTATTCTGTGTTGTCATTGCCAACCGTTCTTGCTGCAAAGCTTTTACCTCTTTTTGCAGAGAATAGCACGTCCATGCACTATATCCGCTAGCAACAAGACAAGCCAAAACCAACACAACTAAAATTTTATTCCCTTTACTCATAAAGCCACTCCTTAGCCATTATACCACAATTACAAGCCCAATATGCCTAAAACATTGATTCAAATCAACAAAAATATTTTATTTTTTGTCAAATAATTTTCTTGACTTTTCCGCTTCAATCCATATAATAGAAGTATCAAGAGGGGAAATGTCCCTCTTTTTTATTTTAAAATCTTCCGCATAGAAACGTCTATTAGCTTATACCCCAAACGTTCATAAAGCTTTATCGCTTTTTTATTAAACACAAATACACTCAAATCAAGCGCTTCACCTTCTTTATCTTGTACATATTTCTCTGCAGACATCAACAAAGCCGCACCAATACCTCTACCACGATATTTTTCATCAACCCCTAGGTTAAGAACACACCCATATGTAGAAAAACGTAACCCTTGACTTACCCGATGAATCATTTCCAAAAACAGAAATCCACATATTTTCCCGTCATATATTGCCTTAAACACGACAATTTTCTCATCTTTCAGCATATCTTGAATACTGCGCAACTGTTCTTCTTTGGGCACCGGCTTAAAATATTCTGGCAGAGCCTCATCATGCAATTGAGCCACTTGATACGCTATCTTAGCAATATCCTCCGCATCTTCTACCTTTGCAATCTCTATCTTAACTTCACTCATTATAAATCCTTATGCATATACGTCTTAATTGGTCCAAATCCTTGATTAACATAAAAAGTTTGCGCCACTTTATTAAAATGATAAACTTCCAAATCTAAAGCATAAACGCCCCTATTTTTCAAGTACTTTTCAGCTGTTTCTATCATTTTCTTTGCAATCCCTTGTCTTCTATATTTTTCATGCACAAAAATCTCACTAATATGCCCAATTTCTAAAGTTTTACTCCAAGCCAGAGCATCTTCACACTCAAACACCCATAAAAATAAGCAACCACATATCTTATTATCACAAGTAGCCTTAAATAAAACACTTTTCGGATTATTAAAAATAGACTGCACCACCGCAAACATTTCCTCATTAGAACAAACTCTTGCCGCCATACCGCAAGACTCTCTATGCAGTTTACCGGATAAATAATGCATTTCTGCCAAAGGTTCCAAATCAGCTTCTGTAGCAACCATCACTTCAACATCTTTTCCCATTTAAAACTCCTTCCTTCTTAGGGGAGAGAAAAACTCTCCCCCTTTTATTCCTATTATTTCTGCAATTCGTTAATCAAAAATTGCTAATCAACAGATAAATACAAAAATATTTCTATTCTTATATCTTACCCGTGTTTTTAACACTAACGGCATACCAATCAGGATATTTAGCAGTGGTTACCATCACACGTATACTTGCTGTTTTTGGAATAACATTAACATAAATATGCATTGTATCCTCGGCATACTTCTTTGCATCTCCGCATGATAGAAAATAGCTGTTTGGTTTTAATTTCATAATTTCTTCTAATTCCGGCAAACGAGGACATTTCAAAACATAGTCTCCGGCTACACCTTCAGCCACTTTCT
>JAGCRL010000091.1 GCA_017964705.1 Alphaproteobacteria bacterium | reverse complement strand
GAAAGTGCATCGTCAATTTTTTTAATTGAATCATCTGTTAATTTCTGAATCTCATTATTATATCTTTTTTCTTCATCTTCAGAAATAAGACTATCTTTTTTCAGTTTCTTGACTTCATCAAGAGCATCTCTCCTAATATTACGTATGGCCACTTTATTCTGTTCGGCATATTTACCGGCAATTTTGACTAGTTCCTTTCTTCTTTCTTCCGAAAGAGGTGGAATAGGAATGCGAATAAGTTGTCCATCAGAAACAGGGTTTAGCCCTAAATCAGATTCTCTTAAAGCTTTTTCAACAGATTTTGCTAACCCTTTGTCCCAGACACTGATAGATAATGTTCGAGCATCAGGAACACTAATTGTACCCACTTGCGCAATAGGTGTCAAATTTCCATAAGCCTCAACCATAATATTATCTAAAAGGCTGGCATGTGCACGACCAGCACGCAAGCCTCCAAAATCACCCCTCAGAGTTTCTAAGGTTTTTTCCATACGAGTTGTAGTATCTTGTTTAATTTCATTAAAATCGGTCATGTTTCCTCACTTTATTATGGTAAATTTTCCTTTTCCTTTTAGCACGTCTAAAAGAGAGTGCTCATTTTCTTGTTTAAAAACAATAATAGGAAGATGATTATCTCTCGCCATAGATATAGCAGTCATATCCATAACTCTGAGTTCTTTAGTTAAAACATCATTATAAGAAATTTCTTTATAAAGTTCTGCGTCAGGATTCTTTTTGGGATCACTACTGTAAACCCCATCAACCTGAGTAGCCTTAAAAAGGGCATCACAATTTGTCTCTAAAGCACGTAATGTAGCTCCGGTATCTGTTGTAAAATACGGACTACCGGTACCACCGGCAAAAATAATAACATTTTTATCTTTAAGAAGTTGTTGTGCGCGGCGATAAGAATAAGTTTCTGCAACTTGAGGAACAGATAATCCCGAGAGAACATCTGTCGGAACCCCTTTTTTTAATAAAACGCTTTTCAAAAACACCGCATTAATTATAGTTGCCAACATACCTGCCTGGTCGGCAACAGATCTGGCTATATCTTGATTGGTATTTTTAACTCCGCGATAGAAATTTCCACCACCGATAACAATGCATAAAGAAACACCTTTATCATAAACTTTCTTAATGCTTTCAGCAAAAGAGTCCAAAATGTTTTCATCAATACCGCAGGGTAAATTACCCATTAATCCTTCGCCGGAAAGCTTCAATAAAATACGTTTATAATTTTTCATCACAGTTCCCTCTCTACCCACATATTTGAAAGTATATTAATTAAATAAATCGTTAATGCAAGATAAAATACACATTGAGTTGAAAATAAGTTGAAATTTTTATGCTTTTATTTAACATAAAGAAAAATAAATGGAGAACAAAAATGGCAACAAATTTAGTGTATGGCTTAAGCGCGTTGTTAGGTTATGTAATAGGATCCATTCCGTTTGGGTTGATCCTAACAAAAATGGCCGGATATGGTGATATTCGAAAAATAGGATCTGGTAATATAGGCGCTACCAATGTTTTACGTACGGGTAATAAAACATTGGCTCTTATAACAGTTTTGTGTGATGCATCTAAAGCAGGTGTGGCTGCATTAATAGCTTATTACTTCTTAGGAAAAACGGGACAATCTGCCGTAAATGCATCGCTGATTGCCGGCGCTTTTGGTGTGTTGGGACATAATTTTCCGGTATGGTTAAATTTTAAAGGAGGAAAAGGAGTCGCTTCAAGTTTTGGTTTTATTTTGGCAACATATTGGCCGGTTGCGCTTATTGCTTTGGCTGTATGGTTGTTTATGGCTTTTATGTTTAGATATTCTTCATTATCCGCATTAACAGCGGCTGTTTGCATACCGATAGCATCATATTTTTTAGCTCCGTCCATGGAGTATACATGGTTTTATTTGGCAATTGTTATACTTGTTATTGTTCGTCATCATGCAAATATAAGAAGATTGCTAAAGGGTGAAGAAAGTAAAATAAAATTAAAAAAATAGAAAAGTAAAAACGTGAATAAAAATAAACTTATATCATATATTCAACTTATAAATACACCAGGTATCGGACCAATCCACTTTAAAAAATTATTGGAACGTTTTGGTGATATAGATAGAGTCCTATCTGAAATATCGTTAAAATGCAAAATTTTTGCTCGAAATAAAGCGGAAGAAGAGCTGATGACGGCAGAAATTAAGCATGTAAAAATTATCACAATGGAAGATGATATCTATCCGTATAATTTAAAACAAATTGAAGACTGTCCACCGATTCTTTACGCGTTTGGCAATACAGATTTACTTAAAAACAATAATGCCGTTGCCATGGTTGGTGCTCGTAATGCTTCATTAAGTGCGCAAAGAACGGCCGAGCAGATATCTATAGAATTAGCAAAAAAAGATATTGTTATTGTTTCTGGTATGGCAAGAGGAATAGATTCGGCAGCACATAAAGGGGCGTTATCTGTAAATGGCAAAACAATAGCTGTTCTGGGAACGGGAATAGATATTATATATCCAAAAGAAAATGAGAAACTTTATAAAGAATTGCATCAAAAAGGGTTAATTATTTCTGAGTATCCTTTTCATACAGGTCCCCAAGCTTCAAATTTTCCACGTCGTAATCGAATAGTTTCCGGTTTAAGTAAAGGAGTGCTAGTTGTTGAGGCGACAACCCGTTCCGGTTCTTTAATTACAGCAAATCAGGCTTTAGAGCAAGGGCGAGATGTTTATGCTGTTCCTGGGGCGCCCCATGATGGCAGAAGTGCCGGCTGCAATAAATTAATAAAAGAAGGTGCTGTGTTGGTTGAAAGTGCCGAAGATATTTTAGATAATTTTAATTTTACACAAGTGACTTTTGAACCAAATAAAACAAAAAAACTCGAAATTACAGACTTGTTTGAATATTCACTTGACAATCAAAAAAATAATAATGATATTTCAGAAAATAATGATTCTTATTCCAAATTATTATCTTTAATTTCTGAAACAGGCGAAAACATAGATGATTTAATACAGATAAGTGCTTTGCCGGCAGAAGAAGTTTTGATGATGATCGTGGAAATGGAGTTAGACGGTAAATTAATCCGCCTTCCGGGTAATAAAGTGGCTAAAACTTAATGAGGTTAGAATTATGAAATTAGTTATTGTTGAGTCTCCGGCAAAAGCCAAAACAATTAACAAATATTTAGGCAGTGATTATAAAGTTTTAGCTAGTTATGGACATAT
>JAGCRL010000090.1 GCA_017964705.1 Alphaproteobacteria bacterium | reverse complement strand
CTTTAATAGTAGAAATAGACCCTATTTCCCAGTTACCAATATGCGCAGAAAAGATCATTCCAGCCTTATCATCATCACGTAAAGCTTCAATTCGTTCAAAATTAACAAACTCAATCCGATCATCATAATGATCGCACAACCAACGCAAATGCGGATATTCCACAAAAGTACGTACCAGATTATCCCACATTTAAACAACACTTTCATCAATTTCTGCAGTTGTTTTTTCCGGAAATGCTTTCATCAAATTATAACGTGCAACCCAAGAAACGCGTATATGTGGTCCAACATGTCGTCCTACCCAGCCACCGATTGCAGAAGCCAAATCTATAGGCAATAAACGGAATAAAAGACAAAGAACAACAGCTCCTACTAATTCTATTGGATAACGTGTAAATAAAAAGATTATTCGCTTTAAACGCTTTCTTGAATGCCATGATAATAGTTTTTTTCCAGCCATATCGTCCAAACCTTATGCTAAATTAATAGTACCCATAACCTTATAATCACAAAAAGGTCATTTCTTAGATAGAATAAACCAAACCATTTGTTTATCAACAAAAAAAATAAGGGATGAGTAAAACTCTCAAATCCCTTATAAAAAAATGGTGCCGACACACGGACTCGAACCGCGGACCCACTGATTACAAATCAGTAGCTCTACCAACTGAGCTATGTCGGCACTCAACAGGAAATTTTTATACAAGAGGGTTTTCATAATGTCAAGCGATATTATTAGCTTTTATAATTTTTTTACACAGTTTTGACATTTGTATTGCACAAAACGGAAAAATATTATCAAATAAATTAAGGAGAAACAACAATGACACCAGAAGAAATTTTATCTCATATTCGTAATGTCCCGGATTTTCCCAAAGAAGGAATTCTATTTAAAGATATTACCACAGCTCTGAAAAAGCCACAAGTACTCCAAGCCATAATTGATAGCTTAAGTGAGTTAGTAAAAGATATAAAAATCGATTATATTGCCGCCATAGAAAGTCGCGGTTTTGTAATTGGTGCTCCCTTGGCCTATAAAATAGGAGCCGGCTTAGTTATAATCAGAAAACCTGGTAAGCTTCCGGCAAAAGTTTTACATGAAGAATACAGTTTGGAATATGGTATAGATGCTCTGGAAATGCACGAAGATGCAATAGAAAAAGGCAAAAAAGTCTTAATTGTTGATGATATTTTAGCAACAGGAGGAACAGCCGCAGCATCTTTGCGATTAGTAGAAAAAGCAGGTGGAAAAGTGGTCGGTTGCCTGTTTTTAATGGAATTAACAGCACTTTCGCAAAATGTGGCAATTTCTAAACCAATATATAGTCTAATTAAATGTTAAAAAATCAGTTCCACTCACAGCAGAGCAAGCACAAGTCTTCTTGAGTTTCAGCATGCCGTAAAACATGAACAGATGTCTTTTCATCCGTCATTTGCACAATAGATACTAGCTTTTCACCAAGTTTTACCTCTTTTTTGAAAAACATATCTACGGTTTTAAGCTTATGGTGTGTTCTGAATGTGCAATCCAAAGGCTCTAAAGCCCAAATGATATAATTACCGTTATTGGCATGATGATTAACATCAATATCATTATAACGTACCTCAAACTCTTTTTTAAAGTCAGCCTGTGTCAGGGCAGGGATTTTGCCAAACGCCAAATCATCTTCCGTTTTTTCAAATTTCGTTAAATAAGGGCTCTGAATAGCGCTATCTATAGCCACAAGGGACATATCGTTAAAATTAACCAAAGACCACATACTGGAAGCACGTGCGACAAGTTTATCTTGGTTAAAAAGCTGAAAATTACGATAAGCAAACAGGCGATGATAACCGCGTGGCTGTGTTTTTAAAGTCAAATTTGCAACATCAATCGGATATTCTTCAAATTCAATGCGATATTTTAGTAATACCCACATTAAGTTTTTCGGGAAAATAGCCGAATAGCCAAACCCGAGCCTTTCCGCATTATCCGTGGCAATATCTTGAAAAAAATTCAACAAAGAGAAAGGTTTTAAACTTTTATCAAAGTCCATTTCTGAATAATGAACGTGAATGTTTTTAATAGTTGTTATTTCTTCATTCATAGCAAAACTCCCTCATAATCTGGCAAACAAAATAAAATGATTATGTAAAAAAGTCAAGCTTTATGCTTTGAAAGAAGATACAAAAATCCCTCGCAACCGTTTTAGACAGCGAGGGATTCATGGTTAGAATGGAAGTTTTGGGGTATTACTTGCATTTTCCAACTTCTGTGTTTTCTTGTTTATAACAAACTCTGTAGATTCAGAGTTTGCTTCATGGTTAGGATTTTTTTTTGCTTTAAAAGCAACCCATGCGTTAATTGCAGACTTACATGCTCGTCCTATGCAATAGCAAGCAAAAATTCCACATCCTACAATTATGAAAACCTTGGATATAAACACACTTATTACCATAGACGTGATTTTTTTATTAATAATTCATATCAGAACGGTAAGTCCTCAATATATCCAGGTTCTAAGCCTTCCGGTGGCTCTTTATCATAGCGGATAATACCATGTCTGGAGCACCTGAAGAAATAGGAAGCTTTGAATATATAGATTTCTAACCCCCAGAGATCCTCCCTATCGGTTACAATTGTAATTTCCCTGATTGGGATGCCGTCGTCTTTAGCTGAACAGATGAAAAATACATCTAGCCCATCGATTTTATCGACATAATCTTTCCGATTGCAATCAAAGCTAAGATATTCTTTCACTTTAATATATGCCGGTAACGTGTTCAAAAAATGTCTTTCTTCATCAGAAAAGAGACCGATGTCCGCAACGGCTTCACTCAATTTGGGGTAACCGTAAGAGTAGAATATATCGGAACGATAATATTCAAGTTCCATTAAAATAGCCTGCCATGATGAATTTTCATCAACATGCTCATGACCTTTCGTATAAAAGCGTTTCCACGCTTTGACGCGTTCCTTAATCTCTTTAATCATAAAAATATTTATTTAGTTAATAATTAAAAGATATAATTATAAATTTTGTAATCTCCACCGTAAATAAAAAAATATTAGGTGTCCAGGATAATGCTTCGAAAAACAGATGTTTAACCTGCGATTTGAGGATTAAATATTAAAATATTTCTGAATAACAAAAATATTTGACAGGCATATAAAACTATGTTATAGAGCCAATCAGTTAACTCTATTATTATTTTTAAATTTAGATATTATGATTGCTTTCAGAAAATTATTCATAGCACTTGTTGTTATGATGGTGGCCGGAGTTCAAGCTTACGCCCAGCCACAACCGCGCCATCGATCGGCACCGCATACGCAGTACCGCCAATCGACACCACGCCCGCGGTATCATCAGCCGGCGCCACGTCCGCGATATCATCAGCCGACACCACGTCCGCGATATCATCAACCGGCGCCACGTCCCAGGTATCATACCTATTATAGGTATGCTCCGTTACGATATGTTTGGTATCCACGATACAGATACTACTACTATCGCCCATTCAATGCCTATTTGTACGATTCTTATGAAAGACCATCCAAAATAAGAATTGGTGATTTGGAATTCAGAAGAACATCATCTGGGCAATTACGGATAAGGAATGGTCACGATCCGGCAGTATACGTTGATGTATATCAATACAATCAATTGAGATATACCAATGGAACAACAGAGATCATTGTGGTAACCCAACGTGGTTCCATAACAATCACAGTAACGGACGGCCAAGATGCGGCCGAATACATAATGTAAAAAAGGGAGGTATTGTCCTCCCTTTTTTGTATCTAAAAAACACTTGCTTTAAGAAAACATCCGGATATGATACCTCAAAAGGAGTAAATCATGAAAAATTTATTGCAATACACCGAAAAATTAAAACATTTACCACGCACTGGCTGGTTGCGTTATGGCATAGAAAATCCGGAAACAGTTGCCTCACACAGCTGGCAAATGGCAATGATGGCAATTCAAATTTCTAATCAAACATACGGCGCAACATATGATTTTTATAAACTGATAAAACTATGTTTATGTCATGATTTGGGAGAAAGCATTATTGGAGATATAACACCGAATGATAAAAGTTATACAAATAAAGAAGCCCAAGAAACAAAAGCGATAGATGTCATAGTTAAGGATACTGATTTACCGGAAATATACGAATTATATAGCGAATATCTGCAAAATGAAACGCCTGAAGCCCAATTAGCTAATGATTTGGATAAATTGGATATGTTTGCTCAGGCACTTGATTATGAAAAAAAATACCCTCATAAAGATTTAAGCGAATTCAAACACTCAGCAGTTTCTCATATTAAAACTGCAATTGGAAAGAAAATTCTGGAACAACTAAAATAAATCAAAATATTTATCTTCTAACAGAATTATCATAATCCATCTTTAGTTTTCTTAACAGAATTAGCATAATCCATCGGGCTAAATTTAGTGGTTTTCTTTAAAGTTTTACTAAATTTAACTCCTCTGTTACCAAGTTCTTCATTCCATTTATTAAAGTCATCTTTATTGAATTTCACATCCTTCCCGTTAAGCAGAGCTTTACAAGCCTTACCGGCAACAGAACCTGGATATTGAGCATAAAAAGCAATAACATACTTTGCACGTGTAATTGTTAAATTTTCAGATATTTCAATTTTTCCGGCCTTAATCTGAGCATCAACAATTTCATCTAAATTATCCAAATTAATCCCCAGTTTTTTCTGAGCCACCTTAAAATCATCAATACGCTTATTTAACGCAATATCATCTTTTGTAAGTTTTTCAGATGCCTCCTTTTTAACTTCATTCGTATGATTATCAGCAATTTTTGAGGTTGCAGTTTGATAATCAATAGCGCTTGCCTCTTTTTCTGCTTGAATTTGTTTGATAGGTGTATTCAGCTGTGTCCGGGCAATATCAGCTTTTTGTTCGGTTTTCGG
>JAGCRL010000089.1 GCA_017964705.1 Alphaproteobacteria bacterium | reverse complement strand
TCGCCCGGCGGCTCAAGAACAGTTGGCGCAACTGGGTAAACAGATAGAGGTTGATGTTTTGCCTATTATTAACGGGCAACAGCCGCTTGAAATTACCAAAAGAGCCTTAAACGAGGCCAAAACGGGTGTTTATGATTTGCTGATTTTGGATACGGCCGGTCGGTTGCAGATAGATGAAAAGCTGATGACCGAGGTTGAAGAAGTGAAAAAGTTGGCAAATCCGACCGAAACGCTGTTGGTTGCCGATTCGCTTATCGGACAGGAAGCCTGTAATGTGGCAAAGGTTTTTAACGAAAAAATCGGCATTACCGGTTTGGTGTTAACCAGAATTGACGGAACTTCACGTGCCGGAGCGGCATTATCCATGAAAATGGTGGCAAACGCGGCCATAAAATTTCTGGGTACCGGTGAAAAACTTGATGATATTGAAGAGTTTCATGCCGATCGCATAGCCGGACGTATTTTAGGACAGGGTGATGTAGTTTCTTTGGTGGAAAAGGCAATGGAAAATGTTGACCGAGCGGAAGCCGAAGAAATGGCAAAGAAAATGTCAAAAGGCTCGTTTGACCTGAACGATATGCTCTCGCAAATGCGCCAGATGAAGAAAATTGGCAGTGTGGGCAGCATTTTGGGAATGTTGCCGGGGTTGTCAAAGTTTAAATCTCAGATTGAAGAATCCGGAGTGTGCGACAATCTGATGAAAAAGCAGGAAGCCATAATTCTTTCCATGACAGCGGAAGAAAGACGGCATCCCGATATAATAAAGGCTTCTCGCAAGAGAAGAATCGCACTCGGTTCCGGAGTGGAAGTTCATGATGTTAACGTGTTGCTCAAATCATATGAGCAGATGTCAACAATGATGAAAAAGATGGGCAGTTTCGGCGCTATGTCGGCAATGTCTAAATTTATGAAAAACAATCCGTTCGGCAGAATGCCGGGGGGAATGAATAAACGGTTTCCGTTTTAATTTTATAGAAAGGAAAATATAAATGTCAGTACGTATCAGATTATCTCGCGGTGGTTCTAAAAAGCGTCCGTATTACCATATTGTAGCGGCCGATTCCAGATCTCCTCGTGATGGTAGATATATTGAAAAATTGGGTGCATACAATCCGTTGTTGCCTCAAGATAGTGAAAACAGATTGGTTTTGGATACCGAAAAGGTTTCCGCATGGTTGTCTAAGGGTGCTCAGCCGACCGAAAGATTGCAAAAATTGTTTGCTAATTTGGGTTTATGCGCTGCTCCGATCAGCCGTGAACAGCCAAAGAAATCTGCTCCTAAAGCTAAGGCTATGGAGAGAATGAAAGCCAAAGAAGAAGCCAAGGCTGCAGCCGCTGCTGCTAAGGCCGAAGCAAGTGCTGCTCCTGCGGCTGAAGCTTCTGCTTCTGCTGAAGAGCCGTCTGCCGAATAATTTTCGGTGTTTATATAAATTAAGTAAGTTATTTTGAGTCTGTAGAAGGGCTTTAAGTATGGAAAAAAGAGTGCTGATCGGAAAAATAGTTGCCGCACACGGTATCAGGGGCGAGGTGAAAGTACAATGCTTTCATGCCAACCCGCTGAATATTGATAAATACGGCAGCCTGGAAAATAAAGATGCCACTAAAACTTTTGTACTTAAAGTTACCGGAAATACTTCTGCCAATGTACGTGTAAAAATCAAAGGTATTGATACACGTAACGATGCCGAGGCCTTAATCGGTACGGAAT
>JAGCRL010000088.1 GCA_017964705.1 Alphaproteobacteria bacterium | reverse complement strand
TTTTCACCACTTCTCTCTCTTAGTCAAGATTTTCTTTTTGATTTTAACGGAACAATCAAATGCTGTTGTTTTGCTTTTTTAGGCGAAGAGGCATAGTTTCTTCGCGGCAAAGATACTATCTTCGGGTTAAACAACTCTTCCGGGATGTTTTCGCTTTTAAGTTGTTCTTTACTAACAACAAAAGGAAGTCTCTCAAAGTTGTAGCCGATATCTGGTTGATATTTCAGCAAATGAAAAGCATTGTCAAAGATAACTCTTTCTCCGATATCAATAGTATGAAAGAATGTATCTTTTAAAAACTCATCATTAAAATCTACTGGTGAATCGTCATGGCAAACAGGCTCAAAACCTAATTTATCATCATCGACTTCAAAAGCCCAATAGATGCTCAAAAATTCCCCCGTACTGCGTTTGAATAGCTTAACAGGGTAAATATCTTCACAGTTCATTCCCGAAGCAAGCTCAATCAAAGTATCCATGTCTTTAGAACATAAAATTGAGCGCACCTGCCGAACAATTATTTGATCGGTATCAGTGAAAACAACTGCATGAACAGCTCCGTTCCAATAGAAATACTTATCTTGGTTGATTAATTCCATATCTACGACTTCTGCCTCCATAAAAGCGAGTGTATACTCTATTTTAAAAACAGGAGCCATACTGATGATTTTTTTATTTTCTAAAGAGACATATGCCCAAAACAGCACATAGGGGTAGGTAACTGAATTAAGCTTAGCTTTTAACAAGCAAACGCCTCCACCTCCACCTCGCAGTTCAGAAAAGTAATCATAAGCATCAACAGAATCAGTCAACAAAAAATAATTTCCCACCGGATAATATTGTTCCGGATTATCACTTTTTCCTAATTCAACCATAATGATAACATTTAAATAATGATAAAATTTGTATTTAGCATAAGGGAAAAATATATTTTGTCAATGTATCTATTAATAAAATCAGTGCCACCGAATTTTGCCCAGCAACACAACTACGGTAATAACTTCCAAGCGCCCTAATACCATAACCAAAGAAAGCACATATTTAACAAATGGGGAAAATTCTGCAAAATTTCCTTGTGGACCGATAGCTTTGCTTAGTCCTGTTCCCACACCGGTAATTGTTCCGGCCACAGCTCCCAGAGCAGTCATAAAATCAACTCCGCTAAAAGCAATAATCAATGTAAAAAATAAAATTCCTAATATAAAAGATAAAACCAAAGCAAATACCGAAGCTACAATCTTATCATCAATAACTTTATCTCCGGCTTTCATCACCACCACTTGATGAGGAGAAAGCGCCGTAATAATGTGTTTGCGTAAAAATGCGGTAATAACTTGCCATCTGAATATCTTAATAGATCCGGTTGTAGAACCGGTACATCCGCCATGTAAAAATAAAATAAGAAATAAAATAACCGCCCAAGATCCCCATGTTGTATAATCAGCCGAATAAATTCCTGCTGTTGTAATGGTAGAAATAATGTTAAAACCGATAATTCTGAAAGATGTCATAAAAGAAACATCTGCATGATAAGCGTAATAAACCGTAAGCGTTGTAATATAAAATACAATCAGTTTCAAAAAGGTGTTTACTTGCGCATTTCCCACCAATACAGAAAAAGATCTTCGCTTAAAAAGAATAATAAAGTAAGTAAAAGGCAAAGCACCCAAAATCATAAATAGCGCAATAATAAGTTCAAAAGTTGCATTATCATAAAAAGCAATAGAAGCATTTTTAATCGAAAAACCGCCGGTGCTGATAGTGGACAAAGCCCAAGTAATTGCATCAAACCAATTCATTCCAAAAAATTTAAGCAACATAGCACAAACCACATTGAGCAATATATAAACAATAATAATATCGTTAGCAATATAACTGATCTTAGGCAAAAACTTTTCTTCAGTATCAGAGTTTTCTTTGCTGAATAGTTGCATACCGCCAGTCCCCAAAAATGGAGATAATGCTACTGCAAAAATAACAATTCCAATACCCCCCAAGCCATTAAGCATGGAACGCCAAAGCAAAATAGATTTCGGTTGAGACTCAATATCATTTAATATAGTAGAACTGGTTGTTGTAATTCCGGCTGCAGCTTCAAATATAGCATTATGAAGCTGATTGGTATCAGCATTAAATAAGAAAGGTAAAGCACAAATAACAGGTGTAATAAACCATAAGCAAACGGTAATCAGATATCCCTGTAAAATAGAAATTTTTCGAATAGATTCATAATTACCTAAAAAAAGAGCTCCACCTAAAAAAATAGCAATCAATCCGCTTTGAACAAATCCGTAATCTGGGTACCCGCTATAATAATATAAGGCAAAGGCAGGGATCATCATAATCAAGCCTAAAATAAGCATAATAAAGCCATTAATCATAAAAATCGGACGCCACATCTTACAAGCCTCTTTTCATATATATAAAATAAAAATAAGCCGCTCTTTAATATATTGCAATCAGAACAACTTTTTTCCCCACAAAAAACATTCTTATTTAGAATGAAACCCAATGCCAAATAAAAACAGCTAAAAAAGCAAAGCAATTCAAAATACCGGCAATGCCCCAACGTATCTTAACAGGCATTTTTTCCATAAATAATCCCAATATCAGTGACCAAGCCAACGGAAGAATGGCAATATAGCGAAAATCCTGATTACACATATATGGATGCATCAAACTAAGAGAAACAATTCCTCCGATTAAACTGCTTAATAATATAAGGCAAAACCAAGTCATAACAGATTTTTTTTGTTTATATATCAAATAAAAAACAGCTATTAATATAGTAAACAAGATAATCTTAAATAAAGAAACAAAAAATCTCACCAAAGGTAAAATAATGGTGGCACGTTGAGCAATATCCCATTGTCCGAAGAGTGCGGTTTTAGTCAATGTTTCCCAAATATTAATACCAAAATCATGATAAAATAAATCATCATAGAAAAATCCTTTCCATGGTGAAAAACGTTGCCATATCGTATAATTTTCCAAACTTAGATTAGTTTGCGGCGGTACAAAGTTAGGAGGAAGATGAAATACAAAATGTTGATAACAAGGCCAAATGCTTAATCCAAGTAATAAAAATACTGCAAAAATAATTAAATCTCGCAAGATATACTTATTTCTTTTTTTATATAATTTAATTGCAAGAAAAAAAACGACAGCTGGTAAAACAATAATTCCCGAAAGTTTTGTTAGTGCAGCTAATGTAGCAAAAAGCCAAATTAAGAATAAATTTTTTCGCCCATCATCATGATAATAGCACAGAGCATAATAGAGTGTTCCTGCTTGCAAAGGAAGTAACAGACAATCATTATTAAAATAACCGGAAATAGCCTGATAAATAGGAAAAAAAACAATAAAGGCAATCAACGAGCAAAATGTTATGCGTGAGAAATTAAAGAAATTAAGAATACGTATGCAAATCAGCCCATACCAAAACATATAAAAGCAAAATATCACTTGTGTAGCTTCATTGGAAATACTTTTAGAAAAACCAATCAGTTCACCGCTTCTGATAGCTAAGGCCGCCATAAAAAAGTGTAAGATAGGATGATAAGTTGAGTAGCTTGGGCGTGTGATAATAGGGTTCTCATTCCAAAATAAAAGATTATTTTCCATAATATATTCAATATAATTATAACAAGAAGCAAAATCATATTGAACATCAGTAATCTGTGTCTGCGATATAAAAGATAAATTAAAAAATCCAGCTCCGCATAAAATAAAAAAACCGCTCGTTAATATAGAAACTTGTTTTATATAAGGAATAACAGATAGTACAATTAACAATAAAAAAAGCCATCCCCCCCAATAAGGTGAAATGAAGTATCTAAGTAAAACCGTTGTTAAAATTAGATATAAAACAAGAACAATTTGATATCGATAAGATATTTTTGTGGGGTTTAGATAAATAAAAACCAAACCGCAAACAAAAAAATTAGAACATATCAAACCAATAGAATGAGATAAAGCAAAAAGATTAGTAAACCAAAGCAATAACAAAAACGTTATGCAATGATAAAATCCAATCTTTTTAGTCATCACTTTCTCCTTACAGCTTATGCTATCAATAGCAGAAAATTAAGCTTTAAGTCAAGCTAAAATAAATTATATTCCAAGTGAAATAAAAAGAGATATTAAAACTGATTAGCGACTGGCGTAATCTCTGGAATTTGCTAATATAAAAGGATCAATATTTTTTCCGTGTTTTTTAACTTCAAAATGAAGGTGAGGTCCTGTCGAACGTCCTGTGGATCCGACATATCCTATAGTTTGTCCACGTTGAACTTTTGTGCCTGGATTTATTCCATCAGCAAAACGGCTCATATGAGCATAAGCTGTAGAATATGTATCATTGTGTTTAATAACAATATATTGTCCATACCCTCTGACCCAATTTGCTGATTGAACTACACCATCTGCACTGGCATAAATAGGAGAACCGCTTGGAGCAGCATAATCTATACCATAATGCTTCCGTCCTCTACCAGTAAAAGGATCTTTCCTCAATCCAAAACGCGAAGATATATGTACGTTTGAACAATTCAAAGGTTGCAGATCCATATACATTCCATCAACATAGTAGATATCGTTTTGAACAACTGGTTGAGCGGCTTGTTTTTTTGCTTTTTTATTATTTTCTTTAGCTAATGCTTTTTGTTGAGTAGTTTCTTTTTTAGTTTGTTTCTTAGCTTCTTTCTTAGCTTCTTTTTTAGTTTCTGCTTTAGTTTCTTTTTCTTGCTCTTTTAATGAAGTTTCTTCTAATTTATAAACACTCCGAACAACAGGTGGTGCATAAAAATCATTAAGCTCTGCAAAATTTTTCTTAGCCTGAAAGAGTGCTAGCGGAGATATAGAATCACGAGCAGTATTATAGTTGATACGAGGTGAAGCAGGCATTGCTTCTGCTCTGCAAGCAAGTTTGTAGCCCAAAAAATATCCCAAGCCGATAAAGGGCATTATAACTGCTGCAACTCTTAAAGAATGTGAATTATTTTTTAAATAAACAAGCTTGGCCGTAGGCAATTGGATAGGTTTAATTTTATTCCGCCAATCAAAATTAAAATGAATTCGTTTAATCTTATGTATTTTTTTATGATTCTGTAACCAATAAAAGAAAGCCTTCCAAGCCATAGTTATTTTTTTATACCCGCAGCTAATTCGTTTCTTAAGAGCGAGTTTGCGAATATAAGGGGTAAGCGATGGAAAATGGAAAGAATGTATAGAAAATATAGCAGCTTTACCTTTGATAGAAGGTTGTTTATCAACTGACTGCTGCACTTTATCTGTAGTTAAAGCAGAATTGTTTTGGGTAGAAACAGTTGCAGAAGAATGAAAAAACGGAACTTGTTGCTTACCGAAATCATTTAAAAAAGAATTTAATGTTCCTTTATAGCGAGACAGTGCCATTCTAAAACGAGCCCCATCTTTTGATGAAATTTTCAAATCATCCATAATGATTTTTAATTTATCAGAATTAGATCTGCGTAATAAAGTTTTAGATCTTTGCTCACCTAAAATGGTATAGGTATAAGCATCTTTCCAATCGGATATCTTCTTTAATATATCATCAGTAGAGCAGGCAGGTTGTGTCAAGAAATCATTTTTAATTTTAGAGATAATTTGTTTCTTAAGATAATTAGGATAAAAAATATGAAGCTCTTTTTTAACAATTTTTTGTTGTGCTTCTGCAATAAGCTGTTGTCTGGCTTTAATCATGGCCAAATTAAGCGTAAGATGTTCCTTCTGCATATAATTATCGGTTAAATCTTTTAATTGTTCTGCATGCTTAAAAACATAAAGATTAACAACATCATGATATTTTTGATTAAATTTATAAAATTCCGGAAGGTGATTGATGAAATCCTTTTTTTCAATAGAAAATCCAAGCACATTACCAATAGGTTGTACCTCATCAAATAGCTCTTGAGCGCTTAGATATATTCTGTTTGATTCTGTCATTTTCTTTTACTTCCTAGAAAAAAGATACGTATATATACAATATTTTAAACAAAAAATCAACAAATATTTTATATTTTTTGGCAAAAGGTGAATAATTTAAAATATGATAAAACAAGCAAATTTAAAAGACATAAAAGTCAAACAACAAAACAGAAAATCTTCTGTAAAATTATAAGCTTGACAATTTAATGAAAAAAAATTATACAAACATCAACTAAATTTTATCATGTATATTATTAAACATAAGACTATGGATAGCAAAACAGCACAAGAATTACTTCTGAAAAAAGAGGTAATTTCCAAAAGACAAGCCACTCAAATCTTGTCATTGTGGGGGAAAAATCCGCAAGCATACCATACCTTTTTGCGAAATAAAGAAGTTTCGCAACCGGTGAGGGTATATAAGGGGCTTTCTCCGGATCAATCGGAGCATCAGTTCGTTCCGGTTCAATCGCAAGTTCCAAACGAAGTGATTGCTGAAAAATTTTTCAAATTGGATGATGATGACATTATTGAAAAATTTATATCAGTTATCGTAAAACTCTCTGTTTCCAAATTAAGCCGTTTTAACATCTGTGCCTGGCCGTATTTAAATTATCAATGTTTAAAACACACCAGCATAGAAGTCTTAATCAGCTTGATGTGTAGTGGGAATTTTGTATTTGATTTCAGTCATGATTTCAGAGGCGAATTGTTTGATAGTTTGTATCGTCGGCAAAATAGCGATTTGTACCGAGATATTTTAGCTGCTAACAGTTTCAATATCCTAAACTGGCAAAGACAAGCTAATAAGTATCCGCTAAGAGAAGCCACAATACGCATTTTGATGGCTGAACATTTCATTGAAAGTGACCCTAAGTACGAACCATTAAATCGTAAGTTCTATATTCATTACAGATTAGATGTGGAAAGTACGGCAGATATGTTCTACCAAAGTCTGATTCAAAGTAAATCAAATTGAATTTCCAAAACAAGCTTAATCCAATAAATTAAGCTTGTTTTTTTATTGACAAATCACTAAGTATTGCTATATTTAGCGCAATGTTAAGGTTTAAGGAGGAAGAAGATGACCACATTTGCAGAAGCAATAAAAGTAAAACTTCAATACATTTTACCTAAGAAATTACTGTCTCGATTAGTTGGCAAAATAGCTTCTGCACAGTTAGGAAAATTTACAACCTTCATCATCAAAAATTATATGAAATACTATAAAATAGATTTGAAAGAGGCCGAGCTTCAATCTATTGAAGATTATAAAACATTTAATGAATTTTTTACTCGCGCCTTAAAAAAGAAATCCCGTCCAATAGATACTTCCGCAAAATCTTTAATCAGTCCGGCAGATGGAATAA
>JAGCRL010000087.1 GCA_017964705.1 Alphaproteobacteria bacterium | reverse complement strand
TAAATGCAGAAATTATAAAAAATAATAATTAAGAAATTCATAAATTAAGGGCATTAATCTTTGCTCTTAATTCTTTACATTATTGCTTGTGATTATTCAGATATTCGCAAAGCAAAGCGCACCATTAATAATTATCAGATTTTTATTGAACAGGCACAAACTAAATTCACATAATATTGTGCTTTCCGATGTTTCTTTCTATAAGCTCAAGAGCCATTTTGTGAAATTTTTCATTTGCACTAAAACAATAGTCTTTCAAGATTACCGGGCAAATATTATTTTCAACTAAATCCATTGCCGTTTTATATATACAAGCATCTGTATCAAATCCACAAAGATAGATTTCATCAAATTTTTTCATCTCCGGTAAAAAGGACGAATAACCAATTTTATTGAAGATAACAGCACTCTCTTTGGGAGTAAAAGCAAGAGATTCATTTTCGTATCCTTTCCATTGAAGAATTTTTAGCAAGGGTGAATTTTTATTACTGAATAAAGATACAAAAACGTTATCATAGTCATATTGCAACTTTTCTATCCTTTTTGCAACATCAGCATTTGTCACCGAGGATACTTGAACATCAATAATTAACAAAGCTTTCGTCATATTTAAAATCCTATTTTTAAAAATCCTCATTTAAGATACAAAACAACATGTCCTTTTTCAATATGCTTATATACATTGTCCAATGCTTTCTCCAGCTTATATCTTAACTTTCAATGCGCACCTTATTTTCGGTCTTATATTGCAAAATATTGTACAGCATTAAGTTATCATCAATAAAATTACTTCTTTTCAATCTTTCTTCGGCCGATAAATTTGCCAATATCAAAACCGCCTCCGGATTCCATAACATAGTTATAAAATTTATCAATTGCCGGCAGTTTGTCTTTTTGTTTTACATTAAAACAATCAAGTAATAATTCTGTGAATTTTCCATCGGGTTGCTTTTTAACATGATAGCGCTTTGCAAACTCTTTATCGGTTAAGATTTTTTGTATCTTTGCGTGAGAAACATGTGGTAAACAATTAAAATCATAATAAGCATCAATTAATTTATCAACCAATGTCCAATACAATAAATCTATCGGATAACCATCTTTTTTTAACGCAAGCATATCATCATATCTGCACCACAGGCTATATTTTCTAAAGTCATTTGAATATTTGGAATGGGGCTTTATTTTTCTCTTTAATTCGCGTATGGATTGCTTACGTAATTTCTCTATTTCCCCGTGTTTATCAGATAAAACAATACCATAGGCAAACATGGTTTGGTTTATCATGGAGTGGTTTTCCAAGCCTATTTTCATATATTCTTGGTTTTTATACAAAGGGTTAATGGTGCATTCAATTAAAAACCCATCGACATAACAGTTTGATTTTTCTTGCCAACCGAGATCATCAGAAGCAATAATAGTCACATCTATGTCAGAAAATTCATTTTGGTTTCCCGAAGCATAGCTACCACACAAAAGAGCCCCTTCAAACCAAGGTTTGTTCACATATCGCCGCATAAATTTATTTAATGCTAATTCCCAATCTTTCATATAACATCTTCCAAAAATCTTATTCAGGATACAAAATGATAAATTTTAATGCAATATCTTTTGTTTGTTGTTCAATATGATACCTTTCTTTGTATTAATAATTTTTATAGAAAAATAAATATTAAAAGATATAATCTAAATCATATCCATAATAATAAAGGGGAATGCAAATGCTAAAATTAGTAAAAATATCAGAAAAATATACTTCTACACTTACTAAAGCGGCAGATGAATACAAAACAGACAAAAACCCATATAGAGTAGCAGATGTTACTGCTTTGATGGAAGCCGTAGAACATAACGACATTCTTACCTGGATAGAACAAAAGCAAGATGAAGATAACGGTATAAACCTTAAACCAGGATATGTTTCAGCCACTTATTATTTGCTTATGGAAGATGACGAATATATCGGTTCATTTCAATTGCGCCATAAGCTAACTGAAAGATTGATGAGCATTGGCGGGCATATTGCCTATATCATACTTCCGTCTAAACGTCGGAAAGGCTATGCCCTTAAAGGTTTACATTTGTGCTTGCTTGAGGCAAAAAAATTAGGATTAGACAGAGTCTTAATAACATGTGATGCAAAAAATAAGGCCTCATTTGCCGTTATGACGCAAGCAATGAATAAATATGGCGGAGAAATGTTGCCGGATGTTGCAATTGATAGCGGTTTTGAGCATAGAGTTTGGGTAAATACAGTAGATTTGTAAAACAGACACCCAAATAATAGTAATTTTTTCTGGCAGATTAATTTTTATTTTTCGGACAAAACTTGACAATAAAAATTTTATCTGATAAGACTTCAGTCAAAAAATGGAGAATAAGAATGATAAGAGAAAATCCAACAAATTTAGCACCTGATTTTTATATGCCAAAAAATAATAATGTTTTTGGTATGGACGGACATCTTATAAGTCCAAATAAAAGGTTTCCGAGCATGGAAGCTATTATTTATGCAATAAATAATATAAAAGGGCCTTTAGGTGAAGGAGAAGAAGCCAAAGTATACAAAATTGATACTGCTCCTGATTATACTGTGCGGGTAAGTAAAAGTGCGCCGGACATAGAAACGTTATCTACAATGATCTGGGAACAAAAATTTATTGCACAAGAAAATATCTTTGAAGACAGAAATTATGCTCAAGCGATTGCTTATATGGGGCTTGATACAGATGATGCAACCAGAGCCATGGTTACTATAAATTTATATGTTCCAGGTTTTTCTATGGATATTGCAAGCGCAGAGGAAATGGATGATGATATCGGGAAAGCAAAAAAACAACTTAGTGACTTGATTAAAGAAGATAAACCGGAAGAAGCAAAAATTTTAAAAGAAGCTATTGAAATACTTGATATAGCAGAAAATGG
>JAGCRL010000086.1 GCA_017964705.1 Alphaproteobacteria bacterium | reverse complement strand
CTACATTTAGTTTTCCTAACTTTAACGATGATTTGAAAGCTTTTGGAATTGATTTTAATCATGTTTTTGGACAACAAATTCCTGTTCGTTTGAAAACAGAAGAAAAATTTATAGATGTTAAAGCAATTCCTGCTGATTATTCTGCAAAAAATTGGTTACCTGTTACAAATTTAGATCTTTCTGCTTCTTGGTCTGCCAGAAATGGATTTAAAGTTGGAGAAGCTGTTAGCAGGAACATTTTTTTAAAAGCTTCCGGTATGACAGAGAGTATGCTTCCTCAAATCTCTTTCAAAGATGGCTCCGGTTTTCGACAATACCCAGAAAAACCAGAGATTACAGAAGAAGTTATCAACGGAGAAGTGGTCACAACAGCTAAGTACAACAATGTTTATATTCCAACAGAATCCGGAAATATTACTATACCAGAAATAAAAATAGATTGGTTTGATGTTAAAGAAAACGAACACAAAATAGCAACCATTCCTGAAGAAACTATCTTAGTTTTACCAAACCCTGTTTTAGAGCAAAACAAAGTTAAAGATAACAATAAAGAATTGTCTTTGCCGTTAAGCAACACCAATAAAGAATCTGTTCAAACAGAAGAACCTTTAATTGCACCTGATATACAAAAAACTAGTGGAGATTTGTTTGCCTCATTTATTTCTATGTTTTATTCTTATCTGCCTTTTGTTTTAATTTTCTTGTTATTTGTTTTTTTATTTATTGCTTTAGTGATTAAATCAAAAAAAAGTCATAAAAATCGCAACGCAATTATTTCAGCTTTAAGAAAACATGACTATAAAAAGGCTAAAGATGCATTGTTGTTTTGGGCTAAGGATAAATATTATCCAGCAGATATTAATAATTTTAATGATATTTCTAATATTGTAAAAGATGCAGATTTTACAGAACAATTATCGGCATTAAATAAGTTTTTATATTCGACAGAAGCAGATTTTTTTGATTCCTCTAAATTTATTAGCGTATTAAAAAAAATTGATAAAATTAAAAGAAAGGAACATAAAAAAAGTGAAGTTTTACCAAATCTTTACGATTAAATTGCATTCTATTGTTGGTCAAAGATTGTTGGAGAAGGCATGCTTTGGGTAAAGAAAATATTTTGTAGCGGTATTGGATTATTTTTTGTAATTCTTGGAATACTTGTAGCCAATGACAGCAGTCTTTATTGGTTGCTAATTGGTGGTATTTTTGTTGCAGGAGGTCTTCTTTTAGCACATATCGCTCTATTTGAAAAAAAACCTTCTTATAGCTTTTGGATAACTGTTGTTTCTATTGGGTTAGCTTCCTTTATTTTTGTAAATAACGATACAAGTAATAAACATTCTAAGGATACCACATCTGTGTCAGAAAGATCACCTAAAAAAATTTCTTCCCAAAAAAATAACAAAAAATCTAATAAACCAAAGGGGTTTGATTTTTCTGCATATCCTAAAATCAGCGGTAGTGCTTTTGTTATTCATGCACATGTTTTTTACATTGGTAATCGTTATATTCGGCTTTATGGTGTTGATGCTCCGGATAATGATCAGCTTTGCTCTGATGGCAACGGTAGTGCCTATAATTGCGGTGAAAGAGCTGTTTCTTGGGTGAGAAATTGGATTGATAATAATATCATAGATTGTTATATTTTAAAAGTCGAACCCAATGGTCGAGATTTAGCAACCTGTGCTTGGGGTGAATATGATATTGGTGCCGGTTTGGTTGGTTCTGGTTGGGGAGTAGCTAATACTCGTGAAACATTTATTTATAAACCTTATGAAATAAAGGCCCAAAATGAAGGATCAGGCTTATGGCAAGGATCTTTTTATTCTCCTGAAGATTGGCGAGACATAAAGCGTCATCGTAATGATTTTACAGTGAAGAAAGAATCCTTTCCCAGCAGTAAAAACTTTATCAAATTTAATTCTTGGTTTAAATAATGGTTTACAAAAAAGATTTCATTTGCGCTACAGAAGAAGAGACGCGTTTTTTGGCAGAAAGTTTTGCTAAACTTTCAAAAAAAGGTGATGTTTTTGCTTTGTTTGGAACATTAGGTGTCGGAAAAAGCACTTTTTCTAGATATTTTATTCAATATTTAACAAACGCTACAGACGTTCCCAGCCCTACTTTTACTTTGCTACAAACTTATGAAGCCTCCTCTTTTGATATTTATCATTATGATTTATATCGTTTAAAAAAAGCAGAAGAGGCTTATGAACTGGATATAGAAAATGCTTTTTATAATAGTGTCTGCCTTATAGAATGGCCTGAAAAAATTTTATCCTTGCTACCTAAAAACATCTGGAAAATAACTATTAAAACAAAAGGGCAAAAGCGTCTTTTTGAAGTAGAAACATGTGATGATTTAAAATATCAACGATTAAAGGAGCTTAATTTTGATTAATATTCACGCCACTCTTATTAGTTGCCAAAATAATGGTATTCTTCTTATTGGACCGTCGGGATCCGGAAAATCTGATTTAGCTTTAAGGATGATTATGGAAAACAATGCTATTCTTGTTGCTGATGACAGAGTGAATATTGAAGTTATCGATGGTTGTTTGGTCGGGTCT
>JAGCRL010000085.1 GCA_017964705.1 Alphaproteobacteria bacterium | reverse complement strand
TCTGTTATAGGTTTGTTTAATTGGTATATTTTTGCATTTTCTTCGGCTGTGCAATTTGTGTATTTGATTTTGACATCTTCTGCCGCTTTCAAACCATTACCACCTTGCCGAGCTTTCCATTTCCCTGTATCAACATATACTTCTGCATCAGGTTTTCCGATTTTTTTAGCAAAATCAACTAAAAAATTTCTCCATTTAGTTGATTCTTCCGGCATGTATATCCTTGCTAAAAATGCTGCTCTATCATTATTATTAGGACAACACCAACATCCTACCCTATCATATCCAAGTTTGTACGCATCATTGAAATCAATATTTTCTCCAAGCATATAGAGCCAAATATCAATATCTTTCCAATAAAATATTGGAGAAGCAACGACCTGTTTTTTGATTTTTATTGATTCCGCATTGTCCTCAATTCTGTTATATTTGCTTCGGCTTACCGACTCGCATTTTCTTATACCGTAAAATGTTAATAGTTTTTTATCTCGATACAGATTAGATAGTATCCGAGTTATAGGCCCAGTTTTAAACATTGTGCAGCACCAGCGCATAACCCTTGATGGTGGCCCAATATCTTCACATACATCATAAAATTTTTGTTCTTTATTTTTAGAAACTTTTAAAATAATTTTAGGATTGTCTTTCCTGAAACGTTTTAAATATTCATAAGTAAGAGGGAATTCTAATGTTGTATCGCCAAAAATATGTACAAGACCAGGATTGCTTAATGCTCTTACCACGAGATCTGCAACAACTGTTGAATCTTTACCTCCTGAAAATGATATAACTATATTTTCAGCAGGATAATCTTTTACGGCATCCTGTATAAAATTAAAAGCTTCGTCTTTTAAATATGAAAGCCTTTCTTTGTTTACCTTAATGAATTTTTGTATATGTTCAGAAAATTTGTTATTTTTGTTAGCAACGCTATATTTTTCTAATTCTTTTATGATACTATCTGTATCCATTTGCAAACATTTTGAAAAAGAAACTGATATTGATTCTCCGTCTATATAGTAGCGGTTATTAGCACACCATACGGAGCTATTTATATATTTAAGTGGAGTCTTTTTTACAATCTCCATTAACAAGCGTTCTTGAGGAAATACGGGCCGCAAATCTGCAGCAAAATATTTTATCTTATTACCACATTCAGGGCATGTGTCCATATTGCTATTGCTAGGTCTGATAATAGGCACATTACAATGATTACACCAATATATTTCAACCGGTATATCCTCAAATGTTACTTCCCCACATACTTCGCAGATTTTGTTTTCAGTTTCCCTATTACAAGATTTGCACCACAAAATTTTTCCCTCTTTGGCATATTGAATTCATAAATTCTTCTTCCAATACGAATTAAGTTTAGCATGAATATGACAAAAAATCCTTTTAATAAGAAAAATTAATTAAAGAATATTTATCCTTATATTTACTGATAAACAAGGATTTTATTTAGTAATAATAGCTATGTCTATAAAGAAATTTGTTAAGATCTTTCACACTACATTCAAATGCTGTTTTATTGCCGTTTTAATTTTCAGTTTTTTCATTAGCTTCTATATCAGCAAGCAACTGAGCGTATACTTTTTCTTGA
>JAGCRL010000084.1 GCA_017964705.1 Alphaproteobacteria bacterium | reverse complement strand
GGCGTAATAAGAAGTGCCGGTCGGGCAGTCACCAGGTACGTAACATGTTATACCATTAACTTTTGTTTCGGTACAAGGTTTACCACCATTTGCATCTACACAGGTAGAAGATTGCTTGTAGTAACCATCATCTGTGTTACAATCATAGATACATTTGCGGCACTCTTTACCATCGGAATAACCTTCTACTGTGGCAGATAAGCCAGTTGCTCTTAAGGTTGGAGCACCTGTGGAAGCGTTATTCGGGCAGTCACTATCAATGGTGTAGCTGTCATCTGGACAAGCAGCTATGTCGCAAGTACCGCATTCGTGAGCAGCATCTCCTATGCCAGTATATTTACCCTGACCGGTCCAAGTGTAACCATTAGCTTCGTCACACTCTGATCTTAACATATAGTTGACATTATGATCTGTACATAGAATCGGTTTACATTCACCACATTCATTACCAGTAAGAACAATGTTATATCTATATATACCAGAACCTACCCAGGTGTTGAAATTTCCAATACCGGCACAGTAAACTTGTAGTGTATAAGAACTGTTAATAACCGAACAATCTTCTAAGAGAATCGTATAGCAATTTGATCCAGGAGCGTTTTCTACACATTTGTAACCAGGATGAGCTGCTTCACAATCAGCTTCGCTACTATAATAAGTTGTGTCTGTCGGGCAACCGTTTGGTCTGTAACAGGTTATGTCATTAACTGTTGTTGAGGTACAAACTTTGCCAGGATTTGCTGTTGTACAAGCTTGGTCACTATTGTAATAGCCTTCGGCATCATTACAACCATAATCGCAAGCGTAACATAAATTGCCATCAGAGTAGTATTCTGTTGTGTGTGAACCGGTTACTCTTAAAGTTGGAGCACCTGTGTTAGGACAATTAATTTGTGATGAGTAATCAGTGCTGGTTCCTGTTGGGCAATTTGCTTTGTTACAAAGACCGCATTCATCTGTTCCGGCATATTTACCAGAACCGTTCCATGTGTAACCATGTGCTTCATCACACTGAGATCTTAGCATGTAACTAGAACCATAATCTGTACAAATTTTTGGATTTATGTAGTAACAACCGGAACCTTGAGCATTTTCTTCGCAAGTGTAACCAGGATTTGCTGTTTCACAGTCAGCTTTGCTGCTGAATTTTGAAGTGCCGCTCGGACAACTGCCAGGTACATAACATGTTATTCCATTAGAAACTGTTGTGGTACAGGTTTGGCCAGGATTTGCTGCTTCACAAGAATCGTTTGATTTATAATAGCCATCATCTGTGTTACAATCATAGATACAACCGTAGCAAGGTTCTCCGGCAGAGTAGCCTTGAATTTCTGTTATGCCAACAGGTCTTAAGGTTGGAGCACCTGTAGCAGGACAGCTATTTGTTGTGGTGTAGTCTGTGCTGGTTCCTGTTGGGCAGTTTATCGGATTACAAGTACCGCATTCATCTGTTCCGGCATATTGACCAGAACCGGTCCAAGTGTAACCATGAGTTTCATCGCACTGTGATTTTAACATGTAAGCAGAGCCATAATCTGTACAAGCTTTTGGAGTTTTTATCCAACAACCTGAACTAGAAGAATTTTCTTGGCAAGTATAACCAGGATTTGCTGTTTCACAAGCAGTTTTGCTCTCATAAGCTATTGTTCCTGTCGGGCAACCTGTTACTTGATAACAGGTAACACCGTCAGGACGTGTGATTTGTTCACAAGTTTTGCCAGCAGGGCAGGAACCTTCGGTCCATCCAGTAGCACATTGGTAATCACAAGCATAACAGTTTCTATCACCGACAACTTTAATATCTAAAATTGTTTGGTAACCTCTGGCGGCCGGTGTACAAGCTGTTTCATACGGGTGATCTGTCGGGCATTCTTCCGGTAGGTTACGAATGTAACAGGTGATGCCGTTTTCGGTGATGCTATCGCATTTATAGCCGTTTCCTTTACAAGAAGCTTCATCGGTATAATATCCTGCTTTACATTGATATCTGCAATTATAGCAAGGAGCGTCCCCGGCGTATCCGGCAACTTCTGAAATGCTCTTATCTAAGTGTTCATAATCACGGCAATCAGTTAATTTGGCAACTGTATCTACAGGACAAACGTTTGGAGTACATTTTCCGCAGATTTTCTTTCCTTCGGAAACATAGGTATAAGTCCACCCTTCTGGATGGTCTTTTAATGAACAATCTTTTAATCCTTCATGATAGCCGGTCGGACAACGCTTGTGTTTGTGACCACTATCGTTTTCTAATATGGCATAGGCTCCGGCAGCTGCACCAACACCAAGTAGCAACCATCCGGCAGGAGATACTTTTAATTTTTCACCGGCAACAACCGCGCAAATCGGATCATCATCATCATGACATGCAACTTTTGTGCTGGCTCCGTATTTCTTTAAAAGGGCATAGGCTTTAGGATCTTCATTAAGCTGAGCTAAGCAAATTGCTGTGTTGTTGTATTCATCCGGCATGTTAATATATTTTTGGAATTGCTTCAGACGCTGAGTGTTACCTTGTCTGGCCCAGTCATATAAATGCCGAGGGGTTAGTTTGGTGGCAGCAGAGGCATCGTGTGTGGAAAACGTACATAAAGCTAATGCTGCTAAAGTTAAATATATATATCTTTTTATCATTTTCATCTTTTACTCCTTATCCGCTTTAAGCTTGTAAACATTGGGCGGATATCCTAGTTCCCATAATATACTCGGGTGCCCTTTTAATACACCTTGCCCCCCTTGTAACACATAAAAATCATTTTGTAAAGATATTTTTTGTATAAAAATGGTTAACAAAATGGCTATTTTTTATTTTTTCCGAATCGGAACAAGAAAAATCAAATGTAAATTAGATAAAGCTCCGACTCGCAGCTTGTGAATTTGTTAACTGCATTTTAATAAAGAGGTTAATGAATGGTTAATTTTTGTCTAATAAATGGTTAAAAATCGATTCGTGGATGCTGTTTTTAATTTTGTGTTAAACTTTTGTTTATAATGGCAGATTATACTATATATATAATAAAGTGTCGGGAAAGGATAAAAAATGAATTTAATTAATACCATTGAAGATTTGGTTCGTTTTAAAACGATAACCGGAAATGCGGCAGAAATTGATAAATGCTTAGATTATATTGCAAAGAGTTTTGAAGGGACAGCCGCTGATGTGAAAATAGAACGCTTTCAAAATGTCAGTCCGGTGATTTATATTGCTAATAATAAAAGTATGCAACAAGATGTTTTGATTTTAGGCCATATTGATGTGGTGGCGGCAACGGATGATATGTTTGAGCCCAAAATTAAAGATGGTAAAATGTATGGTCGCGGTACTTTAGATATGAAATCTTTTGCAGCTGTAGCGATGAATTCTATGCATTATGTGTTGGAACATCAGTTGCCAATTCATTTTGCCATTATTCTTTCCAGTGATGAAGAGCAGGGGAGTAAAAGTACTCATGCTTTTTTAGAGAGGTATTCGCAACTGACCGCTAAAGTGGTGTTGGATAATGATGTTGGCGGCGATATTACTAAAATTATCAATAAATGTAAGAATCCGGTATTTGTAAAATTAACGGCAAAAGGATTGGCTGCTCACGGTTCTACACCATGGGAAGGGCTTGATGCCAATGAAATGCTGATGAAAACAATTTATCAGTTGCGAAAGTTTTATCCGTATTTTGATGTTAATGGCGGAGCACCTGAAAATACATGGATCGATACAATGCATGTGGCAAAAATTAACGGCGGCGAAGTGTCCAATATTATTTCATCTCAGGCGGAAGCATTGTTGGATATCCGTTTAACGGAAACTTCCAGTTTGGAGGAGCTTGAAAATAATTTGAAAGCTTGTTTGGCAAGCGGAGTTGAATATAAAATTGTTTCATCATCTACACCGGTAGTTATGACAGAAGATAATCCGCAAATTGCAGCTTATAAAAAATTTGCCGAACAAGTTATGGGGTGTTCAATTGAATTTCAGCAAATCGGCGGTGCCACAGATGCCAGGTTATTTGCACAAAAAGGAGCAACGGTTATTATGCATTCCGGAACCGGTGAAGGGATGCATGCCGCAGGTGAATATGTAGTGGTTCAAAGTGTTAAAGACTTGGCGCAACTGCAAATTGAGTACCTTAAAAGCCTTAGAAAATAATGCTTCGAGTTATTTTTAACTTGACTTTTGTTTGTTTTTTATTATAAACAAAATACTATTTTTTATTATTAATTTAATTAGTGTAGGTATGGATATCAATCAAAATTCCCTTAGTCCATGGGAACAACTTTTCTTGGAAAAGAATTACAATGAAGCGATAGCCTATGCTATTCTACGAGCAGAGAATGCAGGCTGGTGCATGTTGTCTGATGCCTTTGTGGCGGAGCTCTACGAACGGGGCAATGAGGAAATTAAAACTTTTTTGTTGGAGCATCCTGAGCGGGTTAAAGGTCTGGTGTTGGATAAGATCTTTGAGAAGAAGGATGTTACTTTCTTGAAAGGTTATCTGTCAAAAATTCACAGTTTCTACATGGAACCGCAGCACATCATTGAAATGATTGAACTGGGAGATAAGGAACTGATTGACAATTTCTTTAAGATTTTTGCTCCCTTTGTATTTCAGGTTGTCTCATACAACGATGTTGTTAACTACCTCAAAGAACAAGGGCTGTACAGCAAATACCGTAAAAAGTATTTGCCGTCACGTTTCGGGAAATAAAAGAAAAAGACCTCTGATTACGCAATGTATCAGAGGTCTTTTTTTATTCGCTTTCTTCTTCATCAACTGGGGCTTTGCCTTCAATTACATAACCTTGATTAAACCAATTGCCCAAATCAACATCTGCACAGCGTTTAGAACAAAACGGACGATAGGTTTTATTATCGGTTAACTTTCCGCAAATCGGGCATTTGTGAACCTTGATGACTTTTGTTTGATCTGCAGTTTCTTCTGCCATTTTTTATGGCTCCACGCGACCGGTTCCATGACATGTCGGACATTCAACAGAGAATTGCTCCAATAATGTCGGACGTTTACGACGGCGCAAAATTTCTACATTGCCGGCTTTACTTAAACCAATAACGCGAGCACTTTGTGCATCTCCGGCCAATTCTTCAGATAAAACATCCATAATATCACGCATAAAACGGTATTCTCCGGAGCCGGCAAAGTCGATAATAATTTTGCCGCTTAAATTGCGAAGAATGATTTGGCGAGCTATTTCAATGGCGGCTTCACGATTTAAGTTATCTGTTTGTCCGCGGGCAACAACACCACTGCTATCTACATCAATGGCAACGAAAGCATGTGTTTCTTCAATATGAATTTTACCGCCGGAAGGTAGGGAAACGGTTTTTTCCATGGCTTGTTGAAGCATATCCTGCAAACCAAACTCTTCACTGGGGTCTGCGCAATAGCTTACTTCACCGTTAAATACAGCTTTTACTTTTTCTTCTAAATTATGGTCATTTACCACCACACGAGTTAAAGTGTTTTTATGACGATGAATTAAATCAAACAATGGGTTTTCTTTGGCATAAAGTAAAGCAGGAGCATTGGCTGAGCGAGCTTTAACGCGAATGCTTTCGTACAATTCACGAAGAGCTGTCATTTCATCGATTACTTCGTTTATATCAACTTCTGCTGCGGCAGTACGAATAACCCAACCTTCTTGCTGGGTGCCAAGATTTTTGGTTACAGCTTGACGGAGATTGTCTGCTTTTTCTTCATCTTCAATTTTTAAGGATACATCAACATAACTGCCAAACGGTCTGTATACTAAATATGTACCGGGAATCTGAACCGCGCGAACCAATTTGGCTCCTTTTTCTGCATGAGCTTCTTTTTGAACTTGAACAACGACGCATTGTCCTTCTGTCATATTGACTTCAAGCAAGCCTTTTTCTTGTGCCGACATAAAGGCGTCGGTTGAATCTCCAATGTTGACCATAAAGCCTATTTTATCTTCTGATAAATTTATCTTTTGGGTTATGCGCCCAAGATAAACATTGCCTTCTGCCGCGCCATTTTCATTAAATACTTCAAATTCGCGGAGGGCACCTTGGTCTAAAACAGCCAGACAAGCATCTGTACCGGATTTTTCATAAACAATTGTATCACTTTTTATCATTTTTTTTGCTCCTTTTTTCAAGTTGCTTTTTGCTCGGTGTATTTTTAATATACGCCGATACCATTTAACATATTTTTAGTCTCATATAACGGCAAACCGACAACGCTAGAGTACGAACCGATAATTTTTTTTACGAAGCCGGCTAACATACCTTCTATTTTATATCCGGCAACACCGTGCCATTCACCGCTTTTGATATATTCCGATATTTCCGTTTCCGTTAAGTGTTTCATGACAATTTTGGTGGTTACGGTTTTTTGGCTTATATGACCGGTTTTATCTGCCAGGCAAACGGAAGTAATCACGCGATGAGTGCGTCCGGAAAGCAAGCGCATAACAGCTGTTTGGGCTGCATCATCGGGGGATTTTTGGATGATTTTCTGCCCAACGACAATAATTGTATCTGCGCTTAAAACATTTTCTTTGGGGTATAGTTCTTTTACGGCAATAGCTTTTGCACGTGCTATACGACGAATGTATGGTAGCGGATTTTCATTTGCCAAAACATGCTCATCAATATCTGCCGGTTGAATCTTTTTAGGGATAAAACCTATTTGAGCAAGCAACTGGCGACGTTGCGGTGAGCCGGAGGCTAATATGAAATCTTTGCTATCCATGGAAGGTTTATTTAAGCCTCATCGTCATAAGTTTTTTCCATGCGTTCATGGCGTTCTTGTGCCTCAACACATAAAGTAGCAATCGGACGAGCCATCAGACGATCAATACCGATTTCTTCTCCGGTTTCTTCACAATAGCCATAAGTACCGTCTTCAATGCGATCTAAAGCTTCATCGATTTTCATAATCAATTTGCGGGCACGATCTTTGGTGCGTAAATCAAGGGATTTATCTGTTTCAAGTGAAGCGCGATCAATATCGTCAGGTTGATTCAAGCCGCCTTGGCGTAACTCATCTAAAGTATCACTGGATTGAGCAAGCAATTCCTTCTTCCAGTTTAATAATTTCTGACGAAAATATTCTAATTGCATGTCATTCATATATTCTTCTTTTTTATTAGGAATATAATCTGGCGGTAATGTCGTCGTATTTTCCATATTGTTCTCCTTTGATTTTGTTTTTTTGCAAATCAATCCTTTTAAATGTTGCTATAAAAATAACAATAGATTTTCTATCTGCAAGTAAAAAAATGTATTCATCAACTATTTTAACTGAACACCCAGAGGATGGAGTTGCCAGTTTTTTTGGAGCAGGCAGTGAAGGCATCATTAATTGTTACAGAAGGTTTATTGGGCGATAAGGTAATAGTTTTCGTGGGTTTCATATCTGTCCAAAATAATGATTTAGAATAACGAAAACGTATACCGCTTGTACTGTTGTTTTTAAAATTATTTATGTTTCTATTTACGACGATGGTGTCTAAATCAGAGCCGTCGCCATAAAATTGGCCTTGTGTTAAAAGTTCAACACAGGCGGCCTGACTAAGATTTTCAAATACAATAAAATACATGTATTTATTGTTAGAACCGGTAAATTTTGTAAACTTTTTGGCAGGCCATATTTGGATAAAGCCACCTAAAGCATGTTTTCCTTTGTCGGCGTTGCCGGTTTGCAT
>JAGCRL010000083.1 GCA_017964705.1 Alphaproteobacteria bacterium | reverse complement strand
TACACGACTAATTTCACATAAATTAAGATATCCTTCGTGATGTTTTGCCAGCAATACAATCTTAGACAACGAAGATTCACGTAATATTTTTGGATCAGCAGAATGATGATTTAAAGACAATTCAACACCTATAATTGGTTGAATTTTCGCAGAGGGCATAACATCCGAAAATTCTGCACACGCAGACATCATATTTGTATCTGTTAATGCGCAAGCAAACATATTATTATCCTGGCATAATTCAGGAATACCTTTTAATATACCAAGTTTTTTATTGCTGGCAACGGGCAGGGTGCTGCCACCCACAGATATTTTTGAATGAACGCGTAAATGCACAAAATCTGGCATAAAACCTTCCTTAGTTTTTATGGTTTAGTGCAATTTTCCATGGCAATGTTTATATTTTTTTCCACTACCACAAGGACAAGGACTGTTACGAGGAATGTTTCTCCATTCTGTCGGAGCTTCTTCTAGTTGAGAAACTGTCCTGTTTTCCGGAGCCACAGGTGGTGTTTGGTTAAACTCTTCATGAAAAGCGTTTATTTTTTGTATTTTTTGCCGATTTTCTTGTTCTCTTAAATCTTTTTCGCTATTTTGTTTTATTGACATATGGCAAATAAGTATGGTTGTTTTTTCTTTTAATATATCCAATAAATCAGAAAACATATTAAAAGCTTCTCTTTTGTATTCATTTAGAGGATCTTTTTGCCCATAAGCACGTAGAACAATAGTATGACGCATTAAGTCGAGAGTTGCAATATGCTCTTTCCATAATTGATCAAGAGTTTGAAGTAAAAAGCTTTTTTCTACCAATCTCACAAATTCCGGGGCGATATCTTTGTTTTTTTCAATCAGTCTGGTATCAACCTCTTGATTAATTTTTTCTATCATTTCTTCACTATCAATGTTTGGTTGTTTTATCCAATCATCTATAGGTAAATTCATACCAGTTGTATTAAAGATATCTTGTTTTAATTGGTTTACATCCCATTCTTCCGGTGGTGTGTTTAGAGCCATGCTATTGCTTGCAAGCTCGTTTATATAGTTGTGTCTCATTTCTGTTATTGTTTCAGATAAATCATCTGTGGACATAATGTCATTTCTTTGTTCATAAATAACCTTACGTTGTTCGTTCATAACGTCATCATATTTTAGCAGGCTTTTTCGAATATCAAAGTTTCTTTCTTCAACTTTTTGTTGTGCTTTTTCCAGAGCCTTACTGATAAACGGGTGAACAAGAGCTTCTCCCTCTGGTAGGCCTAAGCGTTTTAAAACCTCAGACATTCTTTCTGAACCAAAGATGCGCATTAAGTCATCTTCTAACGAGAGGAAGAATTTTGATTGTCCCGGGTCTCCTTGACGTCCAGAACGACCACGTAATTGATTATCTATACGTCGACTTTCATGACGCTCTGTTCCTAGGATATATAAGCCGCCGGCTTTTAAGACTTTTTCTTTATTTTCTGCAATTTCTTGATTTATTTTTGCTTTTAATTCGGCTATTTGTTCCGGTGTTTCATCTCCATGAAGACGTTTTTTTATGGCAACATCCGGGTTACCGCCTAATTGGATGTCTGTACCACGACCAGCCATATTGGTTGCAATAGTTACAGCCCCATAACGCCCGGCTTCAGCAACAATAGCAGCTTCTTTTTCATGGTGTTTTGCGTTTAATACTTCAAATTGGATATCTGTTTGTTGTTTTAGGAGTTGTGCAATAATTTCTGATTTTTCAACAGAGGTTGTTCCCACCAAAACAGGTTGCCCTTTGGCGTGGCATTCTTTGATAGTATCAATAATTGCTTTATATTTTTCTGTTTCTGTGCGATAAATGCAGTCGTGTTCATCAACACGCAGAACAGGTTTATTGGTTGGAATTTCTACACAAGAAAGATTATAAATATCTCCAAATTCAGCCTCTTCAGTCATTGCTGTACCGGTCATTCCGGCTAATTTGTGATAAAGACGGAAGTAGTTTTGGAAAGTAATAGAAGCAAGTGTTTGGTTTTCTGATTGGATTTTGACACCTTCTTTGGCTTCTAATGCTTGGTGTAGACCATCGCTGTAACGTCTGCCTTCCATAACACGACCGGTAAATTCATCAATAATCATAACACTGTTATCGCGAACAAGATAATCTACATCGCGGACAAACATAGTGTTTGCGCGCAAAGCCTGGTTAACGTGATTTACAAGTTGAACATTTTTAATATCGTAAAGTCCGCCTTCTGTGATTAAACCGGCATCTTTTAATAGCTTTTCAACATGTTCCATACCGGATTCCGTTAGAGTTACATTTTTAGCCTTTTCATCTTTTTCATAATCTGACGGAACGATATGTTTAATAATATTATTTACTAACACATATTTTTCAGAAGAATCTTCTGCAGCACCGGAAATGATTAATGGTGTACGCGCTTCATCTATTAAAATGGAGTCAACTTCATCAACAATAGCATAGTTAAAATCGCGTTGGACTCGTTCATCTAATGAAAATTTCATATTGTCTCGTAAATAATCGAAACCGAGTTCATTGTTTGTGCCATAAGTGATATCCGCGTTATAAGCGGCTTTTCTTTCTTCATCATTTTTTTCATGAACAATATAATCAACGGTTAAACCTAAAAAGCGATAAACTTGTCCCATCCATTCCGCGTCACGTTTGGCCAAGTAATCATTTACAGTTACAATATGGACTCCTTTTTGTTCCAGAGCATTTAAGTAGGCAGCTAAAGTGGCAACGAGGGTTTTACCTTCACCAGTTTTCATTTCTGAAATCATACCTTTGTGTAAAACAATACCACCGATAAGCTGGACATCATAATGTCTTTGTCCCAGCGTTCTTTTAGCTGCTTCTCTAACGGTAGCAAAAGCTTCTGGAAGAAGATCGTCTAAAGTTTCTCCTTGTTTTAGGCGCTCACGAAACTCAATGGTTTTATTTTTTAATTCCTCATCTGAAAGTTTAGTAAAGCTTTCTTCCAAAGCATTAATTTCTTCAACAATTTTATATTGTTTTTTTACAAAGCGGTCGTTTGCCGAGCCAAAAATTTTACGTGCTATATCTGTTAACATTTTTTCTACCTTATATATTTCTTTTAGCTACATTTAGTGTTTATCTGAAATAAAGTCAATACTATCAACAAAAGTTATACAGTTAAATAAAAAATGCTTGGAATCTTTAATATTTAAGTTTATATGTAGTTTCAGAATTGATTTTTATTTGGAGGTTTATATGAAAAAGAGAATCGTTGGATTTACCATTTCTGCGGTGGCCATTATTGTTGTTGCCGTGGCTTC
>JAGCRL010000013.1 GCA_017964705.1 Alphaproteobacteria bacterium | reverse complement strand
AGTACCATGCTGATAAAAATCTTTATATTGCTTTTCGGTAATATCAGCTTTATTTCTGGTCCATAAAGCACCGGATGTATTAACGGTTTCTTCTCCGGCTTCTCCCAAATTTAAAACAATCGGATAATCAATATGTTCGGAGTAAGTATGGATAATATTACGCAAATAGATGGTATCTGTAAAATCAAGAGCATCATCTTTTAAGTAAAGTTTAATATCAGTTCCATTTGTTTCTTTGTTTGTTTCCGATATTTCATAACCGTTAACCCCATCGGATGCCCACAAATAAGCCTGATCAGTATCCGCTCTGCGCGTAACAATTTCAACTCGTGAAGCTACCATAAAGGCAGAATAAAAACCAACCCCGAATTTACCGATTAAATCAACAACGGAGGCATTATCTTTAGTATTTTGTAAAAATTCAGCCGTTCCAGATTTAGCAATTGTTCCGATATGGTTAATCAAATCATCTCTATTCATACCAATACCATTATCAGAGATAATCAAAGTTTTTTGGTCTTTATTGGCGGTTAATACGATACGATAGGGGGCACCGGACTTTTTTAAATCCGGATTAGTTAGTGTCCAATAACGTAATTTATCTAAAGCATCAGAAGCATTAGAGATTAACTCTCTCAAAAAGATATATTTTTCGGAATAAAGAGAATTAATAACAATATCCAACAGCTTATTGACTTCTGTTTTGAATTCTATTTTTTCAGCCATAATTAAGTACTCCTAAACCAAACAAATTATTCAGATAAAGGTTATATAGGAAGTAAATTTAGCCAACGCAATACATTTAATAAAAAAATATTCTAAAACTATTGAGCACCGCGTGAACGTAAAAAGGCTGCAATCTGGTTAAACCTATTTTTTTCCGCAATTCTAAGAGGAGTTTCCTTGTTAATATTCATATAATTAATATCCGCCCCCAATGCTACCAATTTTTCCACAGTAAAGCGATGTTCACCTAAAATAGCATACATAATAGGGGTAAATCCCTTAAAATCAGGCATATTAACTTCTGCTCCGGCTGAAACAAGAATATCAATCATTTCATTATGTCCATTTTGTGCAGCATGATGTAAAGCGGTTAATCCATTAAAGTTAGGACGGTCAACAGATGCTCCGTTACTAATTAAAAAAGCCGCAAAGTCAACTTTATTAAGTGCAGCAGCAATCATCAATGGTGTATATCCGTCAACATCAAAATCATCAATACCATATCCTAAAACCACCATATCAGAAAAGGCATCCATATCTTCACGATTAACAATGTCGTAAATGGATGCTTCTGCACTAACATTTAATGCTGTAAAGAATGAAAGCATAAAACAAAGACAACAAATCTTAAAATTTCGAACCAATTTGGTACCTCTCTAAAAACAAACTACTTTTTATAAAACTACTCCTGAAAATATTAAAAAATCCATAATAATCAGGAAAATAGTTGTTGACAAAATAAAAATTTTTCGGCAAAATTATCTTTCACAAGATAAGAAAAATAAAGCTATGACACAAGAATTAGAACAAAATAGAATATACTTAAATACAATCAGTCCTAAACAGAGAACAAATCTGTTAGAGACATACTCTGACTATGTGTCGTTGGTTTGTAAAATGGAAGCAATGCTCAAACAAAACAGTTTGCAAGAATTTGCTAACTTAAGCGGTAGCAGAATTTATAAAATTGAAGGTCTATCGAATGTAATAATCCGCCCGGTATCAAATAAAGAAAAAGAAATTTATAATAATTTTATAACACACAATTTCTCTGATTTAGGTGAACACAATT
>JAGCRL010000082.1 GCA_017964705.1 Alphaproteobacteria bacterium | reverse complement strand
GGTTATTGATATTGATCAATCTCCGATTGGGCGTACACCACGTTCTAATCCGGCAACTTATACCGGTTTGTTTACGTATATTCGTGATTGGTTTGCCGGTTTGCCGCTTTCTAAAGCGCGCGGTTATAATGCGGGACGTTTTTCGTTTAATGTGCCGGGGGGGCGTTGTGAAGCATGTAAAGGTGATGGCGTTACCAAAATAGAAATGAACTTTTTGCCGGATGTTTATGTGGAATGTGAACAATGTCATGGTAAGCGCTTTAACAGGGAAACTTTGGAGGTTACCTATAAAGGGAAGTCTATTGCCGATGTGTTGGATATGACAGTTGATGAGGCGCATGAGTTTTTTGCCAATATTCCCTCTATTTGTTCGCGCTTGGAACTGTTGCAGAAAGTGGGATTAGGGTATATTCATCTGGGACAGCCGGCAACAACGCTTTCCGGAGGTGAAGCGCAACGAATTAAACTTTCTAAAGAGCTTTCTAAGCGAGCAACCGGGAAGACATTGTATATCTTAGACGAGCCGACAACGGGGTTACATTTTGAAGATATCAATAAATTACTGAAAGTGTTACAAGCTCTTGTGGACAGCGGTAATACGGTGATTGTGATAGAACATAATTTGGATGTGATAAAAACGGCAGATTATATTATCGATATGGGGCCGGAAGGCGGTGACGGCGGTGGTAAAATCGTGGTTGAAGGAACGCCGGAAGAAATTGTTAAAAAGAAAAAAGGATATACCTATAAATATCTGGCGCCTAAAATTTTATAAATTCAAAGGATTTTAGTTTTTTTGTTTTGAGGTAAAAAAAGTGAGCTTTTAAACGCTTTTTAAACGCTCGGGTGATAATCTTTGCTATATTTGATAGTTAATTATAGCGAGGGTTATCATGAAGAAATCTGCAATTCTTTTAGGTGGTATTTGTGTGGCGGCACTGGTGGCCGGCGGGGTGTGGATGACACATCGACCGGAGATGAAAGCCAAAGCTGCGGTTAACTTATATTGGAATAAAGATGCCGATATTAATAAGATTGATGCTAACGGTTCATTGCCGTTAATACGGGCGGTTGAAGCGCAAGATAAAAATGTGGTGGAATATTTGTTAGAGCATGGGGCACAGACAATTACGGCTTTACCAAACGGGAAGAATGCTATTAATGCAGCTATTAAAAGCGGAAATGTAGAAATTTTGGAATTATTGTTGGCTAAATCTCAGGCGGTGTTAGTTGAACCGATATATATGAATGAGGCGATTGAAAGCGGAAAAGCGGATATGGTGCGGTCTGTTTTGGAACATGGCGGTAATGCAAATACTATATTGCAGGTTAAAGGATTGACACGTCCGGATGAAGAACTTGACTATATGGATCCGCGAGTGATTACCCCGCTTAAAAAAGTTGTTAATGAGGGGCGTTTGGAGCTTGTGGATGTACTTTTGGAAAAAGGGGCGGAAGGAGCGTCGTATTTCTTGTCTCAGGAATTAAAATCGGGGCATGCCGATATGTTTAAAGCTTTGGCTAAAAAGGTTGGAAATTTACGTCAGCTCGGGGTGCAGGGAATGGACCTTTTATCTTATGCGGCGGCAGAAGGAAATCTTGAAATTTTAGAGTATTTACTTAAACAAAACTCCGGTAACGTTAATGCTGCTTTAATGCAGTCATTGGTTTCCAGACAAGAGGGAAATGATTATGAAAAAGCTGCAGAAATGTTTTTTAATGCCGGGGCAGTGCCAACGGCAGATATACTGGAATTATTGCTAAAGAAAAATAAAACTTCTCTCTTTGAAAAAGCGGCTGATTGTTTGGTAAAACCTAATGTTAAATTTTCTAAGAGTGAAATATCGGCATTGCGCTATGCAGTGGATACTCACAATAAACAAGCAATAAACTATTTGTTGCAACGCGGTGCAGATATTTGGGCAGAAGAAAAAGACGGAGTGAGCGCGTTTGCAAAAGTGGTTGCAGAAGCTAAGCAAGAGCCGGAAATTTTTCAGCTATTTAAAGCGCAGTTGAAAAATATTAATGTTGCCGGTTATAAAGGCGAAAGTTTGTTAATGCTTTGGGCTCAAAACGGATTTTATGATGAGTTTAAGCAAACTATTGATGCCGGTGGAGATATTTGGCAAAAAGATAACATTGGTAAAACGGTCTTAATGTATGCCGCAGAAGGTGGTAATATTGAAATTTTGCAGTATTTGATGAAGAAAGGTGATAATATTAACGCACCTGATAAAAACGGAACGACGCCTTTGATGTATGCGGCAGGTGCTGGACAGGTTGTAATGTGTCGGAATATGCTGGCTAAGGGGGCAAATTTGCGAGCACAAGATAATTTAGGAAAAAGCGCTATTATGTATGCGGCAGAAAAAGGAAGGGCGGATACGGTCAGCTTTTTATTAGATGTTGGCGATAGCGTGAATGAGTTTGATAAAAATCGTAAAAATGTGTTGATGTATGCCTTAGAAAGCGGCGATAAAAAAACTTTTGATGTAGTGGCATCTAAGGGAATGGATGTTTCTTTATTAGACCGTGACGGAGTTTCGATTTTGTCTTATGCGGTTAAAGGAAATAATCCGGAAATTGTTCAGGAAATTATGAAGAAAAATGCTAATGTTTATACAGCCGATAAAAATGGTTATTATCCTATAACATATGCTATTAAAAACGGTAATTCGGAAATTGTAGAAATGTTACATACTCGTTTGACGGACATTGCAAAACAGACCAAAGATAACGGAAAGAGTTTGTCGATGTTTGCTTTGGAAAGCGGTAATTGGGATCTTATTCGGCTAATGGTGGAAAAAGGAAAGTCTTTTAATAATGTCAGAGATAATGAAGGGCGTTCATTTGGCTTGTTGTTTGCACGTGACGGGCGACCGGATATGCTCAGAAGTTTGATACAGTCGCGGTCAATATCTTATAGTTATGACGATAATCGAAAAAGTTCGCTTATGTATGCGGCAGAGGCAGAAACACCTACCAATTTGATTACTGTTTTAAACGGGATGAAAATTTTAGAAGGATTTAATAGTGCTGATGAGGAAGGAAAAACAGCATTGATGTATGCAGTGGGCGGAAAATATAATCAACTGATTAAGCAACAACGGTTGATGGCTAGCGGCGCCAAACCTGACAAAGCCGATAGGACAGGCAAGACGGTATTGATGTATGCAGTGGGTAACCCGTATACCAGAGTAGATACGCAGGCGGTCAATTTGTTATTGAATAACGGGGCAAAGGCGCAAACGGCAGACCATAAAGGAAAAACGGCGTTGATGTATGCGGCGGAAAATCCGTTTGCCAGTATTAATGTTTTGGAAGCTTTAATTTTGGCCGGGGCAAATGTTAATGCAAAAGATAAAAGCGGAAAAACCGTGTTGATGTATGCAACAGAAAGCGGAGATATTTCTAAGTATAAATTGTTGGTAGAATATGGCGCTTCAACAACCGGCAAGACCAATGACGGGATGACAGTGGAAGATTTTGCAGAT